>JAESTD010000223.1 GCA_016763755.1 Mucilaginibacter sp. | reverse complement strand
TTTTCGGTCTTATTCTACTTCCATTCCTTTAAGCAATGAACAAGCACTACGGCAAACTAATCAATCAGATCATCCGTGATAACGGGCATTCAATTATAAGTGTTGCTAAACACTTATCAGTTGATAAAGAAGTGGTAAAACAGTGGTTAAATCAACCAAATGTTGAGTTAGATACCATCACAAAGATCGGCAGAGTGATCGTACACGATTTTAAAGCTGATTTTCCGGAATTATACTTTGAGGATTCAGTCGAAATATGCGCGGAAACCGGTATAGATGATTTTGATCATATAGAGATCAAACAGCCAGAGCCTCAATTGATAACTGCCAAAACCGGCGATCCCAGCTGGAAAGATAAATACATCAGGCTTATGGAAGAATATAATAACAGACTTACCGAAAAGCTTGAGCGTGGCAGTTTAAAATCATAAAAGAATCAAAACAAAGTTGCCTAATCGGACAGAGGTGCGTACAGGTGAAGGTATTTTTAAAATATGCCGACAATCGCAAACATAAATTAAAGAGGGCTATTAAAAAAAAACCTCTGAACGTTAGTTCAGAGGCAACTATTGATCTTTCTTGAGTTCCCCAACTCATTTAGATATCGATGTAAATATATATACTATAGGTTAAATAAACAAATAGTATTTTTATTTTCAATTAATTTATTTGGTGGATTTTAAAATCCTGAATATTAACCTAAAATCCTAACCATTTTATTATCACCAATCAATCAACCTTTATCCATTGATTGACACCTTTTGGCAAATTAAATTCGAGGCGTTTGCAATGGGCGCAACAACGTCTCCTTGATTGATCGATGTAAACCCATTTGTGGAAGGTTAAAAAGCAGTTTAATTTATCAATGTTCTGTTTTAAATTTTGTACAGATCTATGCATTTGACTAAGTTATGGGGAGACGAGGGTAAATATCCATTTTTTCTCGTAATTAAACCACTAAGTACACATTTTTATTCCATGTTTCTATAGAGCTTATTATCTGGTTATCAAAGTGAGCATTTTCACATTATTGCTGAAAAATAGATTATCGCTTTTATCGGCCAGGCTTTCCCCGACATTTTTATCAATTTGAGATCAATACTTTCCTCAAGTATTATACACAATTGCGCCAATCTCGGGTACAGATTGTTTTAGGTGTCTTGGTAGTGTTATTTTGACACTATATTGCGCTACCCTAAATACAGTTGATTATATGCACAATGGACAAAAGGTCAAATACGTGATCTACAAAAATCAATTCCGCATTACCGATCTGGCATCTGCCTTAAAAGTTACCAGAAGAACCGTTTATAACTGGCTCGAGGATAAAGACCTGAAACCTAATGTGATTTTACAAATAGGCCGGGTTTTAAGGCACGATTTTTCTGTGGAGTTTCCTTATTACTTTTCGTCTGATGTTTTTAAAATCCCTCAGGCTCCACTGCCCGGTGAGAACAATGCCGAATCTGATTATTATAAAGACCAATATTTGAAATTGCTTGAAAGGTACAATCAACTTTTGGTATCAATGACTGGCGAAAAGTCGCTTCAAATAGTGAGATAGGCTGAAGCATTCATCAGGATATAAAATTTTCTTAGCAAATACTGTGAGGCGTATTGTCGCTTTTAAAACGTATATTTAAGCTTAACCATTTAAATATAACAATAATGAGAGCAATCAATCCCTGGATCAATTTTAATGGCAATGCCGAGGAAGCTTTTGCTTTTTACAGATCAGTTTTTGGCGGAGACTTTATAAAGGTTGTTCGTTTTAAAGATCTGGCAAGCGAAGAATTTACCATAGCAGAAGCTGATGCAAATAAGCTCATGTACATTGCTTTACCCATAGGCGAACAGAATGTACTGATCGCTAACGACGTTCCCGAATTTATGGGGCGTGTAAACGAGAACGAAAATAGATCCAAAATAATGGTTGCCGCCGAAAGCCGCGAAGAAGCAGATAAGATATTCAATGGATTATCTGCAGGCGGGGACATCGAAGGGTCTATTGATAATAGCCCATGGGGTACTTATGCGGGTATGTTTAGAGATAAGTATGGCATTGAGTGGATTGTAGAATTTGATCCTGCCTATAATGGATAAATTAAATATAATACCAAATTGGTGCTTTTATATCAACAAAAGCCTGTAAATTAACTTACAGGCTTTTGTTTTAAATACCTCCACCCCTTAAAATAAATAGAGGCAAGTTGAATTAATTAGTCAAAGCGGAAACAAAGAGCTTTGATAGCGGTTTCTCGAGCCAGCTTGTATATTTCACTTTCCATTTTATAATACCATAATTACCTTCATGGGCCGTTTTATAAGGTTCATCAAACAGTTGATAAACCATGGCTACTTTTACCTGGGGGTTTGCCGCACATTTAGCTGTAAATTTTTTCACAAAATCTTCCTGGTCTGCTTCGTTTGTAGTACTTGTGGCTTTGTAGCGATAATTAAATTCAACAAACCAGATGGGTTTGTCCGGGAATAAACTTGCCAGTTTTTTAGTAATATCGGTAATATAATAAGGTGCTTTTGCTGCACCGGTTTCCATGTCTGAATACCAGTTGTAACCTATGCGGTCAAACTTTACACCGTAATCTTCTAACATTTGGAGCCATCCGTAGTGGAGCCAACCGGCGCTAACGATTGTTTTGGCATCAGAGTCTTTTGATTTGATGCCATCGTTCATCCCTTTTACATAAGCCGCAACTTTCTTAAACCTTTCCAGGTTGTAGTGGCTTGGCTTTGTACCTGTTGTGTTTGCATTTAAAAGGGGTAGTTCAAGGTCGTTACCCAAATTATAGTAAACGAAGTAGTTTTTGTATTTAGCTGCAAAATTTGCACCTAATGTTTTTCCGTTAGTATAATTTTCAGATTCAGATTTTTTTACATCAAGTGTACGCGGATAAAGCATCGGCAAAAGTCTTATGCCGCTCGCGCTTGCAGCAGATTGTAAAGCTTCAAGGTCTTTTGATGCTGATGCAGTACCATCAGATTTAGTTTGGACATTTATCCTATAGTACGACATCCCTCGTGCTTTCAATAATTTGATCTGGTCTTTCCAAGGAACGCTTAAATAAGGTGCATCACCCAAATGCCCGTTTATACCAAGTTTAAGAATACTGCCGGATACCATTTTTGAAGTGGCCGCCATTGTTAAACCTGCTGAAACGGTGGAGTCGGGGATTTCTAAGGTTGGAGTTGGTTCTACGAGAATTTCTCTCTTACACGATGAGGATACCGTTGCTAAAAGCGTAGTAGCAAAAATTGCCTTGAGGCGCCAGATTTTGATCATAAGTTTTTCAATAGTTACAGGGAGAACGTCATTGTTTGAGTTTTTATTACAAAAAAGTTCCTTTTGTTACCTTTTTCATAACGTTTCCCGCTTTTGGGGCACCTGTTTTATAAATTTTAATATTTAGGGATATTCATAATATAAATGTTGCAATACAACTTATAAGCTACTAATAGTTAGGGATATGTGAAAATTCACAATATGAGGGGCAATTAAATAATAACACAATAATTTGTGTGTAATAAATGAGAAATTACGTACAGAAATTACATAAAAAGGGGCCATGAATACACCACACAAACCTGGTTTGGTGCTGGATAACGAAATAATAGACAGCGAAGTTAAGGCTGATAAAAAGCTGGTTAAGGCCGGCGTTTTATGGACAGCTTTGCAACTAATTGTCAATCAATCGTTTTCATTTATCGTAAAACTTGTTCTGTTGCGGATTTTAATGCCCGCAGAATTTGGTTTAGTAGGTATGGCTGCTGTTTTTGCCGGTCTTGTTCAAGTTATTAATGATCTCGGTGTAGGAGCCGCATTAGTTCAGCGTAAAGAAATTGACCTCAACGAAGATCATTATCAAACCGCTTTTTGGACGGGGGTGATGTGGTCTGTTATGTTGTATCTTATTATTAGCCTGCTTGTAGCGCCATTAGCGGCAAATTTTTATCATCAGCCTGTACTACGAATGCTCGTGCCGGTGCTTAGCATCGGGATACTTTGTAATCCGGTTAATCTTGTTCACAAGGCACAGTTAACAAGGGCCATGAATTTTAAAGCCATAGCTTTTATCGATAATTCATCAAATATAATTGCGGGCTGCATTTCAATATTGCTGGCATTTTTAGGTGCGGGTGTTTGGGCGCTTGTTTTTAACGCAGTTGCCATTTTTATTTTCGCTATGCCATTATATTACAGGGCAACAAAATGGCGTCCCGGCTTTAAATGGAACAAACAAGCTTTCCATGATGTTTTCGGATTTGGAGCCTACACTACAGGCGCTAATATTTTTACCTATCTATATAACAATATCGATTACCTTTTAATAGGAAAGCTACTGGGTGCGCCGATATTAGGCATTTATACGTTTGCGTTTGTTATTACTGATACTTTCAGGAGCCGGGTTATGGCAGTAGTGAATAATGTAATGTATCCCTTATATGGCAAAAAGCAGGATGACCCGGTTTTGCTCAAACGATATTACCTGCGTGTAGTACAGATCAATTGCCTGGTAATATTTCCGATAATGCTCTTGTTTGCGCAACTGGGCGAACCGTTTGTAATAAACATTTTTGGTGCAAAATGGCAAAAAGCGATATTACCGTTGCAGATCCTTTCTTTCTCTGTTATGTTTCAGATGATGGTAAGCGGTAATACAGCGCTTATACGAGGTCTTGGCAAGCCCGGGTTGGATATGAAACTGCAGATCTTAAAGGCGGTATTATTTGTTCCCACACTGGCGTACGCAACAATCAATTATGGCATAATTGGCGCATCTGTGGCAGTATTGTTTAACAAATTTTTGCTGGTAGTTATCGCCCAGTTTACTTTCCGTTACTTGTTAAGTGTAAAGATATCAACGTTTGAACTATTGAAAAGCCTTTACCCGGTTCTGTTAGCATCAACTGTGGCAGGTTTACTTTGCTTCCTTGCTATCTATTTAGATTTCCACTTCATCATTGCAGCCACGCTGTTATTTGGATCTTACGCATTAGTTACATGGTTTACAATTGGTAAGGATTTGAAGATGATTCTGAAGAAAGCGTAAAGCTGGATTTTATACTATAAAACATCTACTACTATGATAATAGAATTACGAGGTGTAGACTTCATTAACAAGGGAGCCGAGTTAATGCTTAGGGCTATACTTGAAAAAACACGCGAGCGATATCCAAAAGCGGTTATCACGATGCAAAAAGGTGCCAATTCAAACAAAGAGAAATTGGCGCAAAATGGCATTAAGTTTAAGCTTAGTACTCAGCGGTCTAACCGGATCGGGCAGCTTATACCATCTTTTTTAAGACACTTTGCCGGCTATTACCTCGATAAAGAAATTGACGTTGTGTTGGATGGATCGGGCTTTGCTTTTGGCGATCAATGGGGCGCTCCGTATGCCGAGCGCAGAATGGGTGCGCATATTGAGAAATGGCATACTCAAGGAAAAAAGATAATATTGTTGGCGCAGGCTTTTGGCCCATTTGAAAGTCCTGATATTAAAAATGTGATGGAAAAGATCATTAACAATGCCGACTTGATTTTTACTCGCGAAGAAGAATCAGACAAATATTTAAAGGGTGTTAAAGACCGGGACACTATTGTTCAATCACCTGATTTCACAAATTTAATTACCGGAATATTACCCTCAGGTTTTGATCCGTTAACCCATCAGGTTGCTATCGTGCCCAACTACAAAATGGTAGCCAGCAAAACTTCTGATGAGAACAGCTACGTTAGTTTTTTGAAGCATTGTATAGCCCAAACCATTAAGCTTGGATTAAAACCTTATTTTCTAATTCATGAAGGAGTAAAGGATCTTGATTTCGCCTTGCTGGTAAATAAAGAATTGGAGAGTCCTATTCCTGTGTTACAGAACGACTGTCCGTTACAGATCAAAGGAATTATTGGCTCTACCAAGTTTATCATATGTTCAAGGTTTCACGGTGTGGTAAGCGCATTGAGCCAAGGCATTCCCTGCGTTGTTACGGGGTGGTCTCACAAATACGCCATGCTGTTAAAAGATTACGGATTTGAAGAAGGCCTTATAGCTAACCTTTCAGATTTCTCCTCGGTTGATACACTATTGGCAAAACTTAAAGATCCTGACTATCGATTAAATATTTCCTCAAACTTAAAGAAGCGAGCCATTTACAAAAACAGCGGTCGTTAAAAATGTGGGATCAGGTTTACCAGGTTATGGATACACGTTATTATCAATCAAAAATCATAGCTGAGAATAATCAACCACTTACACCGCCCGTGCCTCTTGCTGTAGATTAGCGATTATGAAACGCAATATGGAGGCTTAAAGGGTGATATATTGTCATTAGTCTGCATTTGACGTGAACAGCCCGTTACTTGGTCGTTTTTACACCCTTACGGTGGGTTAAACTTGCCCTAAATTTGACTTATCAAAGCATAGAAACATGAGAAAGTTAAAATTACAAGTGCACATGACCGTAGATGGTTTTGGATCGAGGAAAAATGGACAAAACGATTGGGTGTTTGCTTCCGGACCAGATGAAATCGGTTTTCAAAAACTAATCGAACTTGCAGAGACTTGCGACACAGTGCTACTTGGGCATAATATGGCTCCAATGTTTCTTGGGCACTGGCAAAACATGGCCGATAGTGAACCGCAAACGCAGCAAAAAACTTTTGGGCAAGTGATTGCAAACATGCGTAAGATTGTGTTTAGCCGCACACAAAAAGAAAGTAGTGTGCCAAATGTAGAAGTAGAGAATGGCGATTTAACCGAAGCGATCAGTAAACTAAAAACGAAAGCGGCAAGGATATTATCCTTTATGGTTGCGGAGAATTTATACTGTCTTTAATAAGCTTAAACCTGATCGATGAATATTACATCATAATTAACCCGGTTGTGATAGGTGAAGGAATAAGTGTTTTTAAAGAAGAAAGACTATTGAAGTTGGAAAGTTCAACCGCATTTAAAAACGGTAAAGTGCTTAATAAGTATTTACCCCTCTAATCCCACGCTAAATAATTTGAAATATTGCTTTACAGGACATATGGTTTTTGATTTAGTGTGATATTTAATTGGTTGAACAACAGGTGTATTGCACAGTTTGTTACACATTTTATAGATCTGTGCAATAATGTGTTGAGTATAGGTAACTTTAATACCGGGTACTTACAGTTAAAAAGGTTATCTATATAAATAAAATCCAATTGCCAAGAGCATTTGCGTGTTATTTTCTTAGCCGACTTTGAAATATCAATCCCTCGCTGGTGTTTTCTGCTGAAGTGCATTTCTGCCCTGATTAAAAAACTATCTTAACCAACGCGCTGATCTTCAAAGCAATATCTGCAATAAGATTTGCTTGGAGCAGTATTATAAACCTATACTATCACATCAACACTACCACTATGGGTAAAGTTTACCAACCTAAGCAATTACATCGTTCATTCTTATTGCTATTTTTTTGCTGGCTCGCTACGTCGGCATCAGCGCAAAGTGTGCCCGCTGCTACCAGGCCTGATATCAAAGTAACTGCCGTATTAAATGTTCCTGCAGGTTGCTCCAGGCTCGCTCGCGACCCGGTATCGGGGCATCTGTTTTTCATTAATCAAAATGGGGATGTATATGAAGTGTTAAGCAATAACACCAGTGTAAAACGAGCTACAAAGGCCGATCATCAGATAACGCTTTTGCAGGGCATGGCTTTTAAAGGTAAAACGCTTTACCTGATAGGAAATCGGAACGCCGATAGCATAAGTTACGAGGGCAAGATTGTAAAAGGTGTCCTACAAACTAATGGCACGCGTGTATGGACGCCTGTTCTAACTACCGAAAAATATGGCTATACCAATACGGCTTATAATCATGGCTATAGCGGTATGGTTATTAGTCCGGATAGTAACTACATATTTTTAAGCAGCGGATCCAGAACAGATCATGGCGAGATTCAAACCCGTGCGGGTCTTAAACCCGGGCTTAGAGAAGAACCGCTAACGTCGGCCATATTCAGGATACCCATAAACTCTACCAACCTCATCCTGCCTAATGATTCAGCCAGGCAAGTCTCGCTGGGTTATTTGTATGCAGATGGCACACGTAATTCGTTTGACCTTGCTTTTGATAGAAACGGAAATTTGTACGGTTGCGAAAACTCAGGCGACCGCGACGATCCTGATGAAATGAACTGGATAAGGCAGGGGCGGTTCTACGGTTTCCCGTGGACGATGGGTGGCAACGAAACGCCTATGCAATTCGCTGGCTACGATCCATCTAAAGATAAACTGATAGACCCGCGCAGCAGTGCCGCACAACGGGGTTTCTTTTATAATGATCCGGCTTACCCCAAAAGGCCTAACAGGACATTTACAGGCCCTATCATAAACATCGGCACTTATGCCGATAAGTATCGTGATCCGGTAAGTGGTGCTATCCGTGATGCAAATGGAGATGGACTAAAATTTGGCACCTTCACCAGTCACCGATCACCACTGGGGCTGGTTTTTGACCGCGACAGCCTTTTAACTGACGAGTTTAAAGGGCATGGTTTTGTAATGGGATGGACGAAGGGTGCTACACCTACATCTGCCGAAATAGGCCCTTTTGACGACCCCGGAGAAGACCTGCTGCATATTCAATTGATATACGATGCCGCTACCGATAACTACAAAATGCAAACACAGCGTATAGTGGGCGGCTTCAATAATCCGGTTGATGCTGAGATGGTGGGTAACAACATTTATGTGCTTGAGCTTGGCGGTACATCACCTAAGATTTGGAAGGTTGAGATGCCAACAGCTCCAGCCTGCGGTACTAATGCATACATCACCCGCGAACAATATAATAACATAACCGGCAGTAAAGTAAGTGATTTAACAAGCAATAGCCGGTACCCAAATAGCCCCTCATCAGTAACCAGGCTAACCTCTTTTGAGGCGCCGATAGGTGTAGGCGATAACTATGGCATACGTATAAGAGGTTATGTTACTGCACCAACTACCGGAAATTATACGTTTTGGCTTGCGGCCGATGATGCCGCTGAGTTATGGTTAAGTACCGATGCCAACGTATCAAACAAAAAGAAGATAGCCTCAACAACTGCCTACACGTTATCAAGGGTTTACACCAAATATCCAAGTCAAAAATCAGCGGTGATCCGCCTTACCTCCGGTAAAAAATACTATATAGAAGCTCTGCAAAAAGAGAACACCGGCTCTGATAATCTTTCGGTAAAGTGGCAATTACCTAATGGCACTACAGAACTTCCCATCCCTTGTACGCGATTATCGCCTTACATACAACCGGTTGCTGGCCCGCAGGCGCTTGCTGCTAACCCTGATACCGCCGAAAATATAAAGAACAACATATTGATATATCCTAACCCGGCAAGAAACATGATCAACATTAGCCTTACAGCCGAGACTGCCGGTAAAGGTGAAATATCATTGGTAAACCTGCAAGGGCTTAACGTTTACCGTTCTGCTATTAAAATAAGCAAGGGGCCAAATATGTTGTCGATAGACAGCAGCAAGCTTGGCCAGGGCTTATATGTTTTGCACACAAATTATGATGGGCTGGATCACATCAATAAAGTGATCATTGAATAATGGGCGGCCGCCATGTAATTGTAAGTGTCATGAAAAAGATCTGTCAAATACTTTTAATGCTAATCGCTTTCCTCGCGGATGCTTGTAAAAAGGATGAAAGTGTCACGTTTCCACCCACTATCCTGGCTGCACCGGTAGCAGCGAAGAACGATGTTGAAACAATTGCAGGCGGTTCTTATGCAGATGGAAACAGCTTTATGGATGGAAAGGGAACTGCCGCAAGATTTGGATCTGCACCGGGCGGCATTTTTGAGACCTCCGGCCATACACTTTATTTTGCAGATATATATAACCATGCCGTCCGTAAAATAACACCAGATGGAGTGGTGACAACTTTAAAGTTACCACCTGCTCTCGGGATATATCTGCCTCACGATGTTTACCTGGGTAGAAATAGCGCCCTCTATGTAAGCTACATTAAGCAGGATTTTAAATTTTATTTGGCTAAGATAGAAACTACGGGCCATGCAACTTGTATTACAGTTCCGGGCCATAAAAGTCAACGGTTTTTTGATCTTGAGGATGACAGGGCTAACAATATGCTATTGGCAGCCAACTATCCGTATTTCTATAAATTTTCTGATAGCAGTTCTGTAGGTGCGCAGGTACAGATAAAAGCCGGGATGATTGCAAATGATGATTATGACCCGCGCGAAGGGCCGTCGATACAAGCCATTGCCACAAGCCAAACCGGCGATAGATACTTTACATCCGCTTACGGAAAACACATTTATTTAAAAGATTCCCAAAACAAGATCAGTCGTGTTTTTGATAATTTTAGCTATACAAACATAACCAGTATAGCAATTTCTGCGAACGGTAAAGAGGTTTATATAACTGATGACGGAAGTATCAAAGAAATTTCGGTTGATAACAAAACGATTACCACACTTGTAAAAAAAGTTGTATCCAATACGCCATCAGGCACTGCCAATGGTACAATTACTACGATGGACAGTCATGTGCCCCTGCTGGCTTACGCAGATCATTTAACCATTTCACGCGACAACAAATACCTTTACTTTACCAGTATCGCCGATTTTTCTACTACCATCAACAAGATACAAATTCATTAGATGTATTCTTGAATAATGAATTGCCATTTCCTAAACAAACTTAAAAATAGCCTAATTGGCTATTTATTATCTCGGTATGCTTTGGTAAATTTGATAGGAGACCAATTTAAATCACTTAAAATAAGTAGGTTATGACCGATAAATTTAAAAAAGCCTACGCTGCTACCATGCAAAACGAAGGTGGCTATGCAAACGACCCCCATGATCGTGGCGGCGAAACCTGGCGCGGCGTAGCGCGCAATTCGTGGGGGGCGTGGCCAGGCTGGAAAATAGTTGACGCAATAAAAGCACAGCATCCGGTGTCGCTTAACGCAGCTTTAGCGGCAAATACAGAATTATCCAATATGGTACTGGATTTTTACAAGCAAAATTTCTGGGATCCGTTGAAATTGGATCAACTTGATTCAAATCAAATATCTCTTCAGCTTTTTGATATAAGCGTCAACATGGGGACGGGGCGGGGTTCCAAAATGCTTCAGCAGGCTATCAATCATTTTCGTGCGGCTAATCCTATCGGTGTAGATGGGCAGATCGGGCCTATAACCATTAGCGCAGCGAATGCCATTGACCATCAGGCATTATATGATCAGATAAATACCTTGCGCGGAAATTTCTATAATGCCATCATCCAACGCGATCCAACACAAGAGCGATTCCGCCGCTCATGGTTCAGTCGCATAAAGCCCTTCAACGCGGGCAGCGATGCCGCGGTTGCTTGATTTTCCCATAAAATATTAAACAGTTAAGCCTGTCATTTGACAGGCTTAACTGTTTGGTTCAAAAAGTAAAAAAGCAAATCAAAAAGGTTTTCCCCGGTAGATCACTGATCAGAATTCGGTTTTGTCAAATGTTTATAAGGCCGGGTCTGGGGCTATGCCTGGATTGACAATATCAGGTGCTTTGCCTGCATCAGCAACGTTTTGTGCTTGTTGCTGCTCCTGTTGGTCTTTTTCGGCAGCTTTTGCTACCTCAGCGCGGTCTTCAACGGTATCGGCCGGCATATCGGTTTGTTCCTTTGCCGGTTCGGTGTTTTTAAGGCCTGCATAGGCGCCAGCACTCACACCTAACAACAACAATACGTTTTGGTCAAAATCAGGTATTAAATTGTTAGAAAAGGCCTTTTGCAGAAATAACACGCCAAAAAATAAATTGAATGCCACGTTCTGAAAGCGCTGGATATTGATACTCGCACCATCTGAAAGAATATCTGTTATCAAACCTTCGCTCTTTGCATTTACATCAATTACAGGTGCCTTTGATGGATTTTTATCAATTAATTTTGATACTGCAGTAGTTGTAACACTTATGCCTAATATACCCAAAACCGAAAGCGGAATGTCCGGCAAAGTATCTGTTTTAAAACAGATGCGCAAGTAAGCGATGACAAACAAAATAGTCCAAAAAAATAATTGAGTGTTGGCAAGACTATAATATAAATTAGCATTGTCTTTCAGCATGTTACGGTATAATCCCCAAACGGTTATTACTGCTACCGCAATGGCCGCTATGTAGATCCAAACAAGCGTTACCTTTTGCTTCACTTCAACATATACAGGATCGATCGCTTTTGCAACTATGCTAACCGGAACCTGAACAGTAACGTCTTTAACAACTGTGTTACTGCCATTGGGTTGGAGGCTTTTAACAAAAGCAGTATCCTTAATCGCGAGGTTGATCTTTACATCTGCACCAACACTAAAGTAAACCGGCATAATCGTGCTTTCAAACGGCGTGCTCTCCAGGTAAGATACCAGCTGCGACTGTACCTTTTTGTCGAGCTTGAAAAAGACGGTTTTATCACCGTCCACCGCTTTAAGGGGCTTTAAGTTTTCAACGGGTATGCCGTTAATGAGTAATTTTGTGTAAATATTAATATTTCGCTGAGTGGCTATTTTAATGGCCACAACTTCATTTATCTTGGCCGAATCCTTTTGAGTCCTCAGATTTTTGATCTCTATTATACTGTCCTTAGGCCCGGCATTAAGTTTATCCATAGCCATTTTTGCCCATAATGCTCTTTTTGCGGCTAATATTTGATCGGCCTTTGGGTTATTGGTTTGTGCAATTGCAGTAAATGCCTGACACAGCAATGCAATGCTCACGATGATCGCAGCTAAAGCTGATCTCCAAAATATTTTGTGTAAACAAGCACCCGAATGTGACATGGCGTGGGAGTTGAGATAACTAATATCGCCATGATAAGGGCTCTTAAAAATAGCTATTAGTAGTCATTTCAGAGTGTAGGGAACAGACGATGTACCCAAAAACTCAATATGATAATTTTTCTTTTTAACCGTTGTTGCATGTAACCCGATTGTTATTAAATCCGTATAAGTGGTGTACCCGTATTCTCAACAACAATGAACGTAATATTAATAATAGGAGTGATCTTACTCAGCTTGGCCGGCTTACTTGTATTTGGCGTAATATTTTTTAGCATCGTTAAATACATTCAGAGGAAATATTACCCTACTTGGAAGTTTCCTGATTATATCAGCGTTGGGTATGTTGATTATCTTTACCATAAATTTATTAAGAAGGATCTTCAAAAATAATCGGGGTAAAGCGCCGATTGTTATCGTGATCAAATCTTCCGGGCTATTGTTATTGCCAGGTGCTCTGTCATTATCTGCCCCATAGTGTGGCAGTTGTCAAAAGCAGCGCTACGGTGATATTCTCCCAATTCTTTAGCCAGGTTTAGGACTTTCTCTTTTGGCGATATTTCTTGCGGGCGCATGATATCCAACAATAAGTTTAACCGCGACGATGACGCTTTTGCACGGTGTGCTATCAGGCTTCTTTCCTCTTCCTGATACTGGCGCATGGTTGTATCGTCCATATATTTAATACCCAGCATAACCAATGGGTTGTTTTCTTTAAAAAAGTGCGGCAGGTAAAATTTTCTGTGGCCTTCATAAGATTGCTGGTCAAAATCAATAGCTCGCATGCGGTACTGGTTACCTTCAATATCGGGTGTGATATCAACCACAAAGTTATATGATCGCATATCGCCGAGTAAACGTGCAAAGCAACGCTCGTTAAATTTTACAAATTCTTTTGAGATGCGTATCTGGTTAAACTTAGATGTCTGCAGGTTCTCGGTGTTGAAAATATCACCGGGCAACCCGGGAATGTGTTCCTCAACAAGTGTGTTGCCGTTGGTGAGGTAGATGATGCGGTTGAGCGACAATATGTGCTCCAGCTCCAAACCATAAACCCGCGATGCATCAGCCGTTTTGATGTAAAAATGATCATAATTGTCATTAAGGCGGTTGATAATACGAATGCGGAAAGGTTTAGAATTTCCGAAGGTACAATAATCGATACGCGCTACTGATAAGTGCTCCATCACTTCAACGTCGCCATCCGTGTGCAACAATGCGTAAATGTACGTAAGGCTTGGGAAAAGTTCCTGCATTTCGCTTTCGTCGTAAAAAACGGTGTGCCATAAGGTATTCACACCATCCTTATTGAGCAAAGGGGTTTGATAGGTAAACCGCAGCAGATCGGAGTATTGAACAGATAACTTAGTTTCCCGGTCATATCTTATCAAGTAGCTCCGTAAAATATCAGGGATGGGATAAAAAAACTTTTTCCTCGACGGGACGTCTTCTCTTGGTTTTTCAGACATACGCCATTAAAGTTAGGTTTTTTTAAACAAAGTTCCTGGTCAACAAAACACCGCTTTAAAGAAATTTAAAGCGGTGTTTTTGCCTATGCTACCATTTTTCCAATCCAAGCAATTTCTTGCCCAGCGTGCTTAGTTCTGCCACAGGATGCTTTTGTTCTCTTTGTAAAGGATCTCCGGGAAATGCATAACCTTCGGGAGACTTGCGTTCTTTCCATGAGGTGATACGCCATTCGCGGATGCCTTCGTTGTCTTCCTCGGCCGGCATCATCGATATATATTGCGCTACACGAACTTTATCACTGTTATTTACCCTGATACCATGCGGCTGCGAACTGTTAAATATAAGTAGGTCGCCGGCTTCCATTTTTACTTTGGTAGGGGTAAAGCCGGTAGTATCGGGTTTAAAATGGTCGCGGTCTTCAGGTTGCGATAGTTTCCAGGTATCGTAGTTCCTGAACAACTCGGGGATGCATTGAAAGCCACCCATATTCTCATCGGTTTGATCGGCGAGTGCTAATACACCCTGTACGTTTTGTGGTTTTGTATCGGGGTCGTAATCCCAATGTATAAAACCTTTATACTCATGACCGGGGCGGATAGGGAAGTTCAGATTGGCACGATCAATAGTTACCCATAGGTTTTCGGTTCCCCAAATATCGGCAAAAGCCTGATGCACCTTTGGCCACTGGCGGTTGTCCCAAAGAGCCTGGTTATTGTAAACCTCAACCATACCGGTATTGGTCAATTCTTTCATTTTCATTTCTGACAAAGGAGCAGTATACCATGTTTCAGGATCGTTGGCATCTTTGCCCTCGAAATCCCAAATAAAGGCAGCGGTTTTTAGTGCCTGGGCGCGTGGTACAGCATTTTTGATCACTACGTACCCATTCTCTATCCAAAAGTTCCAGTCATCCTCAGATAATACCTGAAGCGGTTTGTTACTAATGCTTGTCCTTAATTTAAGCTGGCTGCTGGTGGCAGTTGATGGATTGCCGGGGATTTCTTTATGCGCCGTATTACCCATTGTAGGCGCCATGGTTGCTTGTTGCATAATTGATTTTATTATTGGTTAACAGTACAAAAGTGCAGCAATAAACAAGTAGTACTTTATTCTTAGATGACTTATTTTTGCTCTTTATTGACTATATTGTTATTTTTATTATCTGTTTAGTTATAAAAAGAAGCAACAGGTGCAAATTCAAAAAGAAAAAGTATTGATAGAGCCGGGGCGATCTTTCAGGATCTTCTCGCCCAGTTTAAAGAATTATTTCTACTGGCATTATCATCCCGAGTTTGAACTGATCTACATTGAAGGCCTTACCGGGATACGCCACGTGGGGCAGCATATTTCCAATTTTATGGATAGCGACCTGGTGCTGATAGGCTCAAACGTGCCGCATCTTAATTTTGACTATGGCCTGCAAACCGAATACCACCAGATTGTGGTGCAGATAAAAGAAGATTTTCCTGAAAAGATGCTGGCGGGTGCCGACGAGTTTGCTCTGGTTGAGCAGTTGTTCAATAAAGCTCGGTATGGTATTTCGTTTAAAGGAGAAGTAAAAGCAAAGGCCGCACTGATGCTGAAAGAAATAAGCGCGCTGGATAATTTTGAACGACTAATGAAACTGATGGAGATTTTTCAGTTATTGGCCCGAAGCAATGATGGCGAGCAACTTAACGACCACGATACCAGTGTAAGCCTTTACCTTAACGATAAACTACGAATCAGTACTATTTACGATTATATCCACAAGCATTACCAGGAACAAGCAGACGTAAACGTAATAGCCGACAGAGTTGGCCTCAGTACCCCTGCATTTTGCCGATACTTTAAACGCCAAACCAACATGACCTTTACCGATTTTGTAAACCAATATCGTATAAGCCAGGCCATGACCATGCTGCTAAAAGATATAACGGTATCTGAAGCCTGTTACAGTGTGGGTTTTAAAAGCCTCTCGTACTTTAATAAGCTATTTAACAAACTTGAGGGCATGGGCCCAATGGAGTTCAAAAAACGGTTTTCAAAAGGATAGAAAAAGAAAAGCGCCAATTTGAGGCGCTTTTCTTTTTATCTGAAATGATTTTTATTTCAGCTTGTAAGCATCCACAACATTGGTTGCAAAGGTTGGGATATACAGCGTCTTGGTTTCAGCATCATAACCTATATCTGCTGTGCTGCGTTTGTTTTCGCGGGTTTCTAAAAGCACTTGTTTAGTACCATCCCCTTTAATATAATAGACGATGCCTGCCCAGCCGGAGACAATAAATTCATTTGGCGCAACTTCAACAATACCATCTGCGCCACCTTCAATGCCGGTGGTTATTACAGTAGTTTTCTTGGCTGCATCAGCTTTGATGAATGAGCCATCAGCCAGTATATACAGGTTGCTGCCTACAGATAACAAACCGTTTACGCTTTTTTGATTCTCCATGTAAACCGATGGCTTGCCGTTCTCAATACGATGAATTTTACCGGTTTGCGTGTCGCTTACATAAACAATGCCTTTGGCATCAACGGTAATATCGTTCAGCATTTTTGAGCCCTCGATAGGGATGCGTTTAACTATTGCTGCTTTGTTAACATCGATAACTGCAACAGCGTTTAACTCGGCAGCATAAAGCATATTTTTATATAAACCGAGGCCTTTAATCGCATTTAAATCGGTTACCCAGTCGCGGGCGGTTACGCGGCCGCTCATATCCAGTTTACTCACAAAGCCAGTGTTTGCCTGCTGCATATCGCCAATGTTGGATACATACAAGGTTTTACTTTTAGCATCAACCAGTACCGATTCCGGCGTTTTTAAGGTGGAATCGGATTGCCAGATCTTTTCGAGCGAATGCTGTGCCGAGGCGCTTGTGGCTGCCACGCTAAGCAGCGCAATAAGTAGTTTTTTCATAGGAAGGTAATTTAGGGTTGCTGGTTTACAGCATGATGCTGTAGTTTAATTGTTTGCCTTAAAAATAATACAAATGCCTCATTAAAAAGCATGTACTTATAAAAACGATCAGAATTTGTAGTTTAATGAGAAATAGCTGATCGACCCTTCGGTTGAGTATCCTCTTGAAAATTGTATAGATAACATCTCTGCCGGATTAATGTAGATGCCGCCACCATAACCATCATGCCATTTTGAAGAGGTTTCGCCGGGAGCCCAAACTCTGCCTATATCGTTAAAGCCCATAATGCCGATAGAGCCGGGGAATAGATACGAGTTGAAGTCGAGCGCTTTTAACCTAAACTCAAGTCCGTTATAAGCCATGGTTTTACCCGTGAAGCGCCAGGTATGGTAACCCCGTAAAGTTTGTAAGCCGCCTAACTTTAGCTGCTGATAAAACTCGGCATCGCCGATGGTAGTGCCCAGCCCGGTACGGTTAGCAATGATAAAGGTAGAATCACCACCAGGATTGAGATAAAAATTAAACTCGGTAAATATCTGTCCGTAACGTTTGCTGCCGCCGTTTAGCTGCTGCAGGCCGGTTAAATTGGTAGTCCAGTAAACGCCCTTAGTAGGGCGGGGGCCATTGCGGGTGTCGTAATCAAAGCCGGCAACTAAACCTGCGTAGACGCGGCTCGAGAATACATGCTGCTGCGGATTGGCCGCATTGTAAGCTGCCAGATATTTATCATCATTGTTATCTGCAGAACTGGTGTAATATTGACCGGCGATACCTGCATTCACGGTTAACTTGTTATAAGAATGGGACAGGCGTACGTCAGCATTAACCAGGTCATACCGGTTGCGGTAATATTCGATAGGCTTTTTGGCGTCACCGTCATCACCGGTAACCACGTGATCTTTCTCGAAAACTGTTTCATTCCCGATACCAAAAAAGTTGCTCACGTTATTCGGCCCGCGCGATTTGACGTTTATTTTGAGATCATTGCCGCCAACGGCTTTTCTAAAATCTCCTTTATAAGTGATCTCAAAGGAATGCCGGGCCAGCGAATACTCTACCAGAAACTCATTGCGTGAAGCATAAGGCTCTTTCCTGAAACCATGCTTAGTAAAGGCTAAGCCGCCAATGAGCGATACGCCGTAATCATTATTGTACTGCCCAAGGATGATGGGCTCGAACCTGTCAAACTTATAGCTGTCTTTATCATAGCTGTTTACGCTGCTGTCTTTCCCAAGCCTTAATTTGGCGAAGCCTTTTTCGGGGTAGACGTTATTTTTGTCGCTTCGATCGTAGATATATAAGTTGCCTTTGTTTTTCACATTAGCTGCAACAGTAAAAGTATCTGTAGCGCCACCACCTATCATGCGCACTTTTATCGGTGATTCACCCTCGCCGGTCACTTTGAATATGTCTTCGCCATCAAAGCCATAAAGCCTTATCTCTTTAGTAACCTTAGGGTCGAACGTGCGCTGATAAGTTACCTGTTTTGCTTCGCGATCTTTGTTGAGTTTACTAATAGTTACGTTTAGCTTGCCATTATTCTCATAGTCTAAAATAAACTGATCATGCTTGTCTGACGTCGGTATCTCCACAATTTGCGATAGGAAGTGGTAATATTCCAACCCCTCAGTACTCATATTATCTCGACGGCCCTTCATTGTTTTGATAAGTTGAGGTGCCGAGAGTTTGTAGATGGCCGTTGGTAAACGCATAAATGCTTTTTCGATCACGCTATCGGTTAGATGTTGCTGCAAGTAGGTTACCTGCTCTTTCCAGTCATCTTCATCTAAACTGCTTAAAAAGTAACGGTCAAAGTATTGCCCGCCCAGGTTCCAGGCTTTAATATCGCGGATGTGTTCGCTGTAAGGTTGGAATTTAGCCTTTAGCCACTGATGCGAAACTATCCACGGGAAAACGCCTGATGTTTTATAATATACCTGGTCGCGATCGCGGGGCACGGGGATGTAATTGGTTTGTTTACCGTTTTTGATCTTTTCCCAGCGCCATTGGTCGTCATGTCGGTCCCAATCGCCCAATATCATATCCAGCAGTCGCGCGCGCAGAACTATTTTGGCATCAAAGCTCACATCGTTATCCTCGCGCAGTTTCTGTTGTACTTTTTGGGTGTTGTCGGTTTTGATGGCATCCTCGGGTTGCCGTTCTTCAAACAGGAAGACCTTGTTAGCGAAATCCTTCCGGTATTCGCCCAATGCCGGGTCGTCGGGCACATAAACTATCTCGGGGTTCGCGTGCCTTATACCAACAGCTTCGGCCAGTGGTGGTACTGTTAACGATGCAAAGGGATTTGCGGTTGATACCTGGTCTTGGAGAATGTCTGCAGCAACGCTTTTTCGCAAGTTAGG
>JAESTD010000222.1 GCA_016763755.1 Mucilaginibacter sp. | reverse complement strand
CCCAAAAGCATACCGCCGGCCGCCGCCGTGCCAATAGTTCTGTTACCTATTTTACCAGGGCCCGTGGCTACCACTAAAGGTATTAAGCCCGCAATAAACGCAAACGAGGTCATGAGGATCGGACGGAACCTGGCTTTGGAGCCTTCCATGGCTGCTTCTAAGATAGATTTACCAGCAGCATGGCGCTGGGTGGCAAACTCTACGATCAGTACGGCGTTTTTACCTAATAGGCCTATCAGCATTACCATCGCCACCTGGGCGTAGATATTATTTTCCAAACCAGTCAACTTTAACAACAAGAAAGCGCCGAAAATACCGGCAGGCAAAGACAGGATAACCGATAACGGAAGAATAAAGCTCTCATACTGAGCGGCAAGAATCAGATAAACAAAGCCTAAACAGATAAGGAAGGTATAAAATGCCTGATTGCCTTGCGCAACCTCATCTGCAGATATACCTGCCCAATCGATACCGAAACCACGCGGTAAGGTTTTTTCCGCCACTTCCTGTATCACTTTAATGGCGGTACCGCTACTGTATCCCGGTGCTGCCGAACCACTGATCTCTGATGAGTTGTACATATTGTGCCTGGTGATCTCAGAGAGGCCATAAACCTTTTCCATCTTCATAAAATCAGAATACGGCACCATCTCGTCGCGGTTATTTTTTACGTACAGTTTCAGGATGTCATCGGGCTGTGCGCGATATCCTGGCGCAGATTGCACAATTACTTTATAATTGATACCGAATTTAATAAAGCTGATCTCGTAGTTACTACCTACCATGGTTGATAGGGTATTCATAGCATTATCAACTGTAACACCTTTCTGCAGGGCCAGGTCGTTATCTATCTTCAGCATAAACTGGGGGTAACTTGCGCTATAGAAACTAAATACCGAAGCAAGCTCCTTGCGTTTGGTTAGCTCTCGTACAAAGTCCCTGCTAACGTTTTCCATCAGCTTATAATCGCCGGAGCCACCCTTATCAAGCAGGCGCAACTCGAAACCGCCCGCAGCACCGTAACCCGGCACAGCTGGTGGTTGGAAGAACTCGATATTAGCACCGGGAATATCCTTAGATTTTTCTTCCAGCTCGTTAATGATCTCCTGTACAGAATGCTTGCGGTCGCTCCAGTTTTTGAGATTTACCAGGCAAGTACCGGAGTTAGAAGCCGTACCTTCGGTTAAGATCTCATAACCAGCTAACGCCGATACAGACTGTACACCATCAACTGTTTCTGCAACTTTCTGCAGCTTCAAAGCTACATCATTGGTACGCTCAAGCGACGAGCCCGGCGGGGTTTGAATAATGGCATAGAACATCCCCTGGTCTTCGTTAGGGATAAACCCGTTAGGCACGCTATTATTAAACACAAAGATTCCCGCACAAAAAACAAGCAGTGTTATTAAAGTGACCGATCTCCGGGTAACAATACGCCCCAAAGTGCTTTGATATTTATCCTGGGTTTTGTTGAACTTACTGTTGAAGCCATCAATGATTCGGTTAACAAGTGTTTTCTTCCTTGCTTTACCATGATTATTTTTCAGAATCATGGCACATAGCGCCGGTGTCAAGGTTAGCGCTACTATACCTGATAGCACAATGGCCGTTGCCATAGTAATAGAGAACTGCCGGTAAAAAATACCTACCGGGCCCGACATGAACGCAACCGGTACAAACACCGCAGCCATCAAAAAGGTGATGGCAATGATAGCACCCGCGATTTCGCGCATGGCTTGTTTGGTAGCATTCAACGGCGAAAGATTTTCCAACTCCATTTTAGCATGCACAGCCTCAATTACCACAATGGCATCATCCACAACCACACCAATGGCAAGCACCAAAGCAAAAAGCGTAATCAAATTAAGTGTAATGCCGAAGAATTGCATGAAAACAAACGTACCTATAAGCGATACAGGCACGGCCATAGCCGGGATGATAGTTGAGCGCCAATCGCCCAGGAACAGGAACACAACTAAGCCTACCAGTATAAAGGCCTCAACCAAGGTGTGGATAACCTTCTCGATGGATGCGTCCAGGAATTTAGATACATCATAGCTTATCTCATAATCGATCCCCTTAGGAAAAGATGTCTTTTTGATCTCGGCCATTTTAGCCTTCACATCTTTGATAACCTGACTGGCGTTACTACCGTAAGATTGCTTAAGAACTATTGCTGCTGAAGACCTACCGTTAAGGTTTGAATAGATATCATACATTGAGCTGCCAAATTCAACATCGGCCACATCTTTCAGTCGTAGTATTTCTCCGTTGGCATTAGCCCTCAGGCCCACATTTTCATATTGCTCTTTGGTGGTAAACCTGCCCGAATATTTTAAAACGTACTCAAATGTTTGAGACCGCTTGCCCGAGCTTTCGCCTGTTTTACCCGGCGATGCTTCTAAGCTTTGGGCGGCAAACGCTTCCATCACTTCATCAGCTGATATTTTGTAGGCCAGCATGCGGTCGGGCTTTAGCCAGATACGCATGGCGTAGTCGCGGTTACCCAAAATATCTGCAAACCCTACCCCATTAACCCGTTTCAGTTCAGACAGGATATTGATCTCAGAGAAGTTATACAAAAACTTCTGATCCATTGATTTATCATTACTGAACAGGTTAATGTACATCAACATGTTAGGTTCTTCGCGGCTTATCTTAACACCCTCACGTACTACCAGTGGCGGCAATTTATTTACTACCGATGCTACACGGTTTTGTACGTTTAGCGCGGCCTGGTTTGGATCAGTACCAAGGTTAAATACCAACTGCACCGATGCTTCACCATCGTTACCCGCATCAGAGGTCATGTATTTCATGCCGGGTACACCGTTTAGCGCACGCTCGAGCGGTATTACTACCGCTTTGATCATCAACTCGCCGTTCGCGCCGGGATAATCGGCTGTTACGTTAACCTTAGGCGGAGAGATGGAAGGGAATTGGGTTACCGGCAATGATGTTATAGCCAGTACCCCTAAAAACACGATCATGAGCGATATTACTATCGACAGGACCGGCCTTTGTATAAATTTGTTGAACATCTAATTACTTTTTGAATTGAATAATTATTCGGCTTGTAATTTCAAGTGAGAAAGCACATCTTCCGGCTTTTGGAACTTGTATTTGATCTTATCGTTGTCATGTACTTTCTGTACCCCTTCTAATAAGATCTTATCGTTAGCCGAAAGGCCGCTTTGCACCACGTACATATCGGGCAAGCTGGCTCCTATTTCAATATTGGTTGATTTAACTACGTTGTTGTTATCTATCACGAATACATAGATCTTATCCTGCACCTCGTAGGTAGCTTTTTGTGGGATAACCAACGCGTTTTTAAATGGTACGGTCATCAATACCTTACCGGTTTCGCCATTTCTCAATAATTTATCGGGATTTTTAAATCTTGCCCTAAAAGCGATATTACCTGTTTCGCTGTCAAACTCACTTTCTACGGTTTCAACATCTCCTTTGTATTTAAAAAGCTGCCCGTTTGCCAACTGCAGGTCAACAAGTCGCGCGCCCCTGTCTTTTACATCAGTTTGGTAATTCAGATACTCCGGTTCTGATACGTTGAAGTAGGCAAACATCTGGCTGTTATCTGATAAGCTTGTAAGCAATGCGCCTTCATCAACCAGGGCACCGAGTTTAAGCGGGATACGGTCAATGATGCCGTCAAAAGGCGCTTTGATTTCGGTAAATGCAAGGTGCATTTTAGCGATGGTTTGCTCGGCCTTGGCTTGGTCAAGCTTTGCCTTACCAAGCTGGTATTCGCTCTTTGAAACTATATTTTGATCAGACAAGGTCTTAGTATTTTGCAATTCCAATTCGGCCGAGCGGGTTTCTGCTTCGGCCTTTTGTAATTCTGCCTCAAAGGCTTGCGGCATTATTCTGAAAAGCGGCTGTCCGGCTTTTACAAACTGGCCTTCATCCACATATATCTTTTGCAGATATCCTTTTTCTTGAGCCCGCACTTCAATGTTCCGTACAGATTTTATCTGTGATACATACTCTTTTGTGTAAGAGGTATCGATCTTCAACGGGCTTGTTGCAGCATAGGTAGCAGTCTCTTCCGTTTTTTCTTCTTTGTTCGAGGTACAGCCGGTGTTGTATAATAAAACACATAGCGCAACGAACATTACATTCCTGGTCATTATATTTAAAAAAATTAGATTTTGAAGCGGCAATAATCCGGTTAAAAGTTTCAGGTATGGATCTGGCTGGTGAGCGGTAGCAACGGATAACCGGTTAATTAAAAACACATGTCGCTTGTGTTCACTTACAGTATAAACGGATGTTATACCTTGGTAAAAAACCTGATGCCTGGAGTATATCAGATACGTAAAACCCGTTGGGTTATGTACCTATCTGTGGGGATAATTAACGATTGGGAGTAACTAAGCCAGCCTTTATGCGTGGACGGATAAAGGCCTGAGAGTAGTTTTAAATAGAATTGAACAATTGCTGACTTCGCCAGCAATGTGTGCTTTCTGGCCGATACAAGGTCGTCATTGTCGTCATCATCAATAGCAACAACCACCTCGCTCTGATCGCCTATATCTTCAGAAAAAATAAAGCTATCGCGTTGGTTTGAGCCATCAAAGCGAGCATACCTATTTATGTGGCTATTTTTAGCCTCGCCGGTATGATCATGAGCCTTAGTTACAAAATGGCACAGTGACAGTAAAAAAATGATAACGAACCTCATGTATCTATCACAAAGATAAACATGAATATCCAGTCGCAATAATTAAAGTTGTTAGATAACCATTAGAATTATCGATTTCCTTTTATCTCCACCAATACTTTCAACGCTAACTGTAAGTACTTTAACACGCCTTGAACAGTAATATCACTCAAATAATTGGGTATTAATCTGTGCTTTATGTGATTGATAAATACATTTTGTATGGCGTAACTTTAATAGTAATCTCATCACAATGCAAATTACCCGACTCGAAACCTACAACATCATCTGGAACCAGTTACAAAATTCAAAGTTCAAAGAATTACAACTGGCCCTGCTTTTAGAAAAATTCCAGAAGCGCGAAAAAACGCTTAATATTTTCCTGGTGATAGCTACATCATCAAGCATATCTGCCTGGGCAATATGGCAGCTGGATTATTTAAAGTGGTTGTGGGCAGGGATAATTGCCTTAAGTCAAATTGTAATTTTGGTTAAACCTTATCTCAATTATGTTAAATACGCTAAAGAGCTTAACGAAAAGCACTTTTTACTTGAGACGCTAAATGTTGAGTATGAAAAGCTTTGGCTGGCTTTTAAGTTTCAAAAAATAAGCATTCAGGAAGCGTTCGACAAAAGTTTTGAATTAAAAACAACGATGTCAAAATCGCTAAATTTTAGCGATGACGTATTGGTTACCAAGTCGAAAAAAATTGCAGATCAGGCGAAAGCAGATTTGCTGAATTATTTAAAAGTAACATTCAATTATAACCCATGATAGCAGAATTTGAAAACTACACCAATCCGGATGAAGACGATTGGTTTGGCCCCGGCAACGGTGATGATGACACAAATTATGAAGACCCAAGCCAGGGAGACATGAGCGTGCCTGACCTTGACGAACCATTTAAGCTTCCGAAAGAGGTGCTCAACGATAATGAAGAAGAAGGGGCTGACAGTTAAATATTAATTCAGCTGCGCCACCGTTCTAAAATAAAACACCTCGGCATACCAATATGCCGAGGTGTGTAATGATTGGGGAATAATCAATAGTGCTGTTTTGTACGTAAAACGTACACTAAGGTTACAAAAAAACCTTCGAACTTGCGGTCCGAAGGCACTATTAATTAATATGAGCTCCCCAGCTCAATAAAATCTATTAAAGATATTATTAAATATTACAACTTATACGATTATTTTAAAAAATATTTCCGTATCAATTCCGATGATTGCTCCATTCTGACCTAAATCATAAACTACTGACATATAGTTAATTAATTGATTATAAAGTTAAAGTTAGCTGATAACGCCAGGACACTCGCTAATCAGCAATGAGGTTTCCGGTTATTACCACTAAAATATTATCGTGAGAAAGACAAAACGATTTGTTTAAGGCCGAGAAAAAACATCAATATTTAAACTGAATGCCGCTTAAAGCGGCATTCAGTTTAAATATCAGAATTTTAGAACGCGATAATCTTACGTTCAACTATTAGCCAACACAGGGGTATTATTTAAATTCTCTTTTTCTATAGCAAGCTCGTGTTTTTCATCCTGAACCTTTGGCTCAAAATCATCTAACCTGACAACCGGGCCATCCTTGGCAAGTTCGCTGCCCTCTACTTTTGATTTAAATATTGGCCAAAGCAATTGCGCGTACCATTGGTCGCCTTCGTAATGCGAGATACCGTAAGCCTTTGGATATTGGCGCGAAATAAGTGCCGTACCAAAAATGATATCCCATATAAAAAACATATTGCCAAAGTTGCCTTTGTAGTAGCCTACGCCATCATCAGTTGTGGCAGCGTGATGCGCATGGTGAGTGGCAGGGGTTGATATAACCCTCTCTAACACCCAGGCAATCGGGTGCAACACTTTGTATCTGTAGAATGGCTTATCCCATGGGATACTTGAATGAGCCAGCGTGGTAATAGTGCCTTTTATGCCGCGTACCACAACTGCAGGTATGCCTAAACCCAAGTAAACCAAAGCAGTGGTTAAATAGGTTTGCGAGAAAAACAGCGTATAAATAGCATTTTGCCTGCTTGCCATAGCCATGCCCATATATGATGCTGAGTGGTGCGTACGGTGAAAACGCCACAACCATGGTATTTCGTGGTGAAGGCGGTGGTACCAGTACTGGGTAAGATCATCGGCTACAGCTATAATGGCAGCGCCCCACCAGAATGGCACCCAGCTAAATTCGTTTTTAAGTCCCGGTAAAACTTTAGGTAACAATTCCAGGCCGAAATATGCCACCGCCGGCCTGATGATCAGTCGCGGCAGGGTAAAGCAGGCAATATCTACCCAGCGCTCGTTCTTTGGCCATTTACCCCGGTAGAGGCCGAACGAAAATTCCGCCACGCCTATAAAAAATACCAGGAACGGAAACCCGAAACCATTCAGGTTATCTATTACTTTTTTATAAAACTCAATCGTTGCTTCCATCTTGTTTACTGTTTTTAGTGTTTATTGAGGTGTCAGTTTCAGTTTTGGGTTGCTGTTTCTTTGTTTCCCAGGGACGCTCACCCGTAAAATAAAAAGTGGTGAACATAGCTGCTATGGGCAGCAGGAAAATAAACAGGCTTAAGAACACATTGCGCACAATGCGGTCTTTGGTGGCTTTTTCTATTTTCATAGTTTATGGTTTTGGTGTTTGTTTGGTAATGGTATTGGGTTGCTTGGGTTTGTGGCTGCTGAGCAGTTTGGGCGTTAACCACAATCCTGTGAAAATAATGGCGAAGGGCACTATGGTAACAATGATGCCTACCAGTATCTTCTTTACTAAAATGTTTACATCTGATAATGTCATAGCGCATAGTTTTTATGGTGATGAATTAATATCCGGGGTTTTGAGTAAGCTTTGGATTTTGCTGCAGCTCTATCAGCGGTATAGGGTACAGTTTATTTTTATCGCTCGCTGCCGATTTTGCAGGCAGTGTATGCAGGGCATCAACCAGGTAAGTACCGCCGCGCCTTACCAGGTCAAACCAGCGGTGGCCTTCCTGTATAAACTCTTTGCGGCGTTCCAGGAAAACAGAATCGCGAAAAGCTGACTGACTGAGGCCTTTGGTTAATCCCCCTATCTGCGCCCTGTTGCGTACCTGGTCAATAGCGTTGTAGGCATCAGCATTAGGTGCGCCATCTATCTCGTTACGTACTTCTGCGTAAAGCAGCAGGATATCGGCATAACGGATAATGGGATAATTGATACCGCTTTGGCTTTGCGTAGTTAGCGGCGTAAGGCTGTAATCAACAAACTTGTTGAAGTAAGGCGTGTAAGCATTACTATATACTACCGTTTTACCTGTTGCTGCATTATATACTTCGCTGTAAAATGTAACTGCACGGCGTGTATCACTTGTACTGAATAGTTTAACCAGGTTTTGATCTGCCGGAATATCTATCGGCAAAGTACCCGGATTGAACGAACTGAAGCTTTGACTCAGGTTCTGCACGCTGTTGGCTGCGCCGAGGTTACTCTCAAACTGTGCCGAGAAAATATGTTCAACACCGTTCTTTGTTGGCTTTTGAAACACATCGCGATAGTTGGTAAATAAGGCATAACCATAGCCGCCATTTATTACCTGATTAAGCTCGGTTAATGCCGGTTGCCATTGCTGGCGTGTTACATAAACTTTTGCCAGCAATGCATGCGCCGCACCAGATGTTGCCCGGCCTTTATCAGATCCGCTATATGTTTTTGGTAAAGATGTGGCATCTTTCAAATCGGCTACTATTTGCAGGTAAACGCTATCTACAGGGGTGCGCGGTTGTTGCAGGTCTTTCAGTTGGATAGATGTAGGATCGTGAAGAACAAGCGGCACCGCGCCGTACAGCCTTACCAGGTTAAAGTAAAGCAAGCCGCGCAGGAATTTTGCCTCTCGCACCAGTCGGTTCAACACAACGGTATCGGCCTGTATAGCCGGGATCTTATCTATGGCAATGTTTGCCCTGTTGATACCGTAATAAAGTTGCTGCCAAACCTTTTGCACGCGGCTGTTGGCTGATATATAAGTTTCGGTTCCCAAAGCCCTTACATCCGGGTTGGTATTGCTGGGGCTGTAGATCTGGTTGTCGCTGCCGTTCTCTGTCAACAAATTTAATTGACGACCATACAATGGAAAGTCCCCCGCAGGGTCGCTGTTCAAACTGCTGTAGGCTGCATTAACGGCTGATACAGCGTCCGACTGCGTTTTATAAAATTGGTCGGCAACGATCACCGAACTTGGGTTTTCTGTTAGTTTATTGCACGATGCAGACAGCAATGCGGCACCGGCAATAATTAATAATCTATATGGTATGTTCTGTTTCATGGGGTGAGGCATTAAAAAGTGACGTTTAAACCCAGCAGAAAGGTGCGCACAGCGGGGTAGTTGCCGTAATCGATACCTTGCTTAGTATTGTCGTTATCATAAAAATTCACTTCGGGATCAAGACCTGTGTATTTGGTTATCGTGGCCAGGTTTTGTGCAGATGCATACACGCGCAGTTGTTTGGCGTGCACTTTAGCCAGCAGATTGCTACTGAAATTGTATCCCAGCGATAGGTTCTTTAAACGCAGGTATGATCCGTTCTCTACATACCTGTCGGTTATTTGTGGTACAGGTGCGTTGGTGGCACGTTGTACGGTACCGTTAGGATTCGATTCGCTCCAGCGGTTCAGCAAGGTTGCAGATGCATTAAGCGACAGCGTAGGGCGCTCAAGCGTTTGCTGCAACAGGTTAAATATCTTGTTGCCATAAGAACCTGTAAAGTAAACCGAAAGATCGAAACGGCCCAGAGTAAAGGTGTTTGTGATGCTGCCTGTAAACTTAGGCTGTGCGCTACCAAGACTATGGCGATCATCGGTAGTTACTACGCCATCGCCATTGGTATCAACATATTTGGTATCGCCCACTTGCTGCGGCACACCGGTAAGCAGTGGCACATGGTTGGCAATATCTGTGGCAGTTAATAAACCGTTAGTTTTATATCCCCAGAAAGTACCTACCGGCTCCCCTACTTTCACTATTACCGGCGACTGGCGGCCTGTTGGTGCAAGCGGGAAGTAACTATTTACCCCCGAGCCAAGGTTTAACACTTTATTGCGGTTGATAGCAAATACCAGGTTGGTTTTCCAGCTAAACGAGGTTGATTTGATGTTCTCAGTATTCAAGCCCAACTCGATACCCTTATTCTCCACGCTGCCTACATTTTCCAGCGCGCTGGCATAACCTGTGTAAAGCGGAAGCGGAACATTCAGCAACAGATCAGTAGTTTTTTTGTAGTAGGCGTCAAAGACCAGGTTTACGCGGTCGTTAAATAAACCCAGGTCAAAACCTGCGTCGTACTGCGTTGTGGTTTCCCATTTCAGATCAGGGTTGGCCAATTGCAGTGGGGCAATACCCGTAACCAACGTGCTGTTGAAATAATAGTTGGTTGGCGCCAGGGTAACCAGCGAACTG
>JAESTD010000221.1 GCA_016763755.1 Mucilaginibacter sp. | reverse complement strand
GAACGCGAGGAGATTGCCACGTCGCTCTCGCTCCTCGCAATGACATAGTTTTCTCATCCCAACCAATCTATCTTCTCTTCAATTTTATCAGCAATCAGATGTACGAGCTTATTATCCAAGGCACCGGGATTTTGGCAAACGGATAATGTCTCATGGTCATCGGGGTTAAAGCTGACTAATAGCTTATCATCTTGATAGACCTCTATTTTGCATCGTTGATGACTATGGTGCAAATATTCCTTCACCTCCAGCGCCAGATCCTGTTTGTTGTATTTGATATTCAGATTGAATTTCTCCATTGCCTTCGCGGTTTATAAATAAACCAGCAGGCTGCGCTATTGTTCGCGAAAGAAAGGTTCATTGCCGTCGGCTTCAGCCCACGGGACCATCAGAAAAGAGAATGGCTTTAGCCTAAACCCCGAGAGAGGTTTGGCTAAAGCCATCTTTTATATTCAGTATTCCGTCGGCTGAAGCCGACGACAATGATTGGTAAGTATAATTATGCTGCCGCTTCAAAAGCTTTTTTGAAATCGTTGAGCAGATCTTCGCGGTCTTCAATGCCTACCGATAAGCGAATCATGCCTTCGGGGATGCCCATTTCAGCGCGGCGCTCGGCACCCAGTTCAAAGAAAATGGTTTGCGCAACAGGTATAGCCAGTGTACGGGTATCGCCAAGGTTGCTACTTTTTATCACCACCTCTAAATTATTCAGGAAAGCAAAAACATCAACACCATCTTTCAGTGCGAAGCTCATTAAACCACCATGCAGGCGGAAAAGCTTTTTAGATAACTCATGCTGCGGATGGCTTGCCAGACCCGGGTAATAAACTTTATCAACTAACGGATGCTGATCAAGATATTCTGCCAATGCCTGTGCATTGCCGCATGAGCGTTCCAGACGTAATGCCAAGGTTTCGGCACCTACTGATATGTTGTGAGCAGCCTCGGGCGCAAGTGTACCGCCGCCATCACGCAGGCCGCGTTTACGGATCTGGGTGATCCCCAAAAGCTCCGGTTTTATCTGCTGGCGCAATACTTCGGCAATGCCGGGATAAGCATTCCAGTTGAACAGGCCGGTATCAGTAACTGCACCGCCAAGGGCATTGCCGTGGCCGCCAATATATTTAGTTAGCGAGTTTACTACTAAGGATGCCTTTACATCAGCAGGCGTAAAAATATATGGAGAGGTCATGGTATTATCAACCACGTATATCAGTCCTTTTTCTTCGCAAAAATTGCCTATTGCCTCCAGGTCGGCAATTTGAGTGGCCGGGTTGGCAATGGTCTCAACAAATACCATGCAGGTGTTGGGCTTGCAGGCAGCCTTCACATTCTCGGCATCAGTGGCATCAACAAAACTAATATCCAGCCCCATCTCTGTAAAAGTGGTAAGCACGCTGCGCGTATTGCCAAACAGAAAAGAACTGGCTACAATATGGCTGCCCTCTTTAACTAAAGCAAAAATAGTAGCGGTAATAGCAGCCATGCCGGTAGCAAAGCTAACGGTGGCGATGCCTTTTTCCATAAAGGTAACCTTGCTCTCTAACGCCGCGGTAGTTGGATTGCCCTGGCGCGAGTAAGCAAAGCCTTTAGCCTTATTCTGAAATACATTTACCAGATCCTGCACATCATCAAAACCCCATGTTATTGCTGTGTGAATTGGCTGGTGTAATGCGCCAAATTCAGGTTTGCGTAAGCGGTCGGCATGAAGCAGGGTGGTGGTTAATCCTTTTTGTTGAGTCATGGTTATTGTAGTACAAACGATAATATTTCGCAATGATAGGGTATCTGGCCGTTAAAAGCAAAGCGAATGATTTATCAGGATAAAAGTTTAGGTTTGTATTACAATTATGTATTTAAGTTTTTCTACCATTATTGAGATCCTTGGGACGGTGGCATTCACTGTGTCGGGAGCTTTTTCTGCCATGCAGAAAAAGCTTGATGCGTTTGGCGTCCTTATCATCGGTTTTGTGACAGCCATTGGCGGCGGTACGCTACGCGATGTTTTAATTGGCAATACGCCGGTTAGCTGGCTGCGCGATATAACGGTACCCATGATCATTCTTGTCACCACAATAATTACCATTGGTTTTAAAAAGCACGTGGATAATTTAAAGATCACACTGCTGGTGTTTGATGCATTGGGCGTGGGCTTATTTACAATCATCGGGATCCAAAAGGGTTTGGCTATCGATCTTAATCCGGCCATCTGCATAGCCTTGGGTACTATAACAGGCTGTTTTGGTGGCGTGTTGCGCGATATGCTGCTAAATTATATCCCTGTACTTTTTCATAAAGAGCTTTATGCCATCCCTTGTATAACCGGCGGTATTTGCTACATCTATTTAAGGCGCGTTGCTGATCAACAAATTGCCGAAAGCGTTTCTGTGGTAGTGATCAGTACTTTCCGCATTTTATCAGTGCGTTTCAACTGGCGCCTGCCAAGGGTTTAAATTACAATGCAATAAATCTTCGTTACTCGGGTTGTGACGATAACTTATAAATCAGATTTACGCCAATCAGATAAGGCATTAGTAAAGTAAATGCGGGAATGATAGATAGGTATGCAGGTATCGACAAAGGCCCTGATGAATTTTGAGGGAGTAAATTGAACAACGCGCCCAAACATGCAAATGCGATGTAACATGCTGCACCAGGCTTGGAAATTAACTTTGACGTTAATAAAGCGATGGCAATTACAGCCGTCGCCAGATAGATCAGCGCAACCTCAATCATCCGTACATAGGTAAAAACATCACTTAAAGTTTTTAACCAAAGCGGTTTTGCGGGGTGAGTAGGCTGAGAATATTTTACAAATACATCGGTAAGAAAAAAGCCCCAGTAAGCCATGTTCCCGATAAATAGTGGCAAAGCGATAAGCATCATTATTTTACCAAATAGAGCATATTTTGCCCCGCCTGTTTGCGATAATAATTTATGTATGTGAAAGAAGCCGATAGTGACAGCAATGCCACTGATTATCAATATTACGTACCGGGATCGTTGTTCTGCAGCAAGTGCTGCCCATGCAGCCGGTGTTTCTGGCGGAGGCCCCATCCCCCCGAATATAGCTATAAGTGCCCAGGGGAGAATTAAGTACAACATGGCCTTATAATCAGCCGCTTGCCGGCCTCCTGTAAATTTTTGTGTTGCTATGATCATCAGGCATGTGTTAACAAGCCAGATCGGGATATAAATTTTGTAAGAAACATGCCCTGTAATAAATGCTAACGCAGTAACTGCAATTGGCACTAATAACAGGTAAACAAAGCTTATTTTTTTGGCTAACACTTTTAAGTTGATAAAATCAGGTTACCAAATCTAATCATATTTTAGGTGCTTGCGGTATTGATCTCTATTGTATAATATGGATTTGCTACCTTGCAGCACATTTACAAAGCTACCGTATGAAGAAATTGTTGTTACTGGTGCCTGTGCTGTTTGTACTATCATGTAAGCAAAGAGCTGCCGATACTGTTGAGGGTAAAAAGTTAAGTAAGTTAGCTCAGCAATACGTTACCCTGGGCCTGAGCATTGGCCAGTACGATAAAGATTTTGTAGATGCTTATTACGGCCCCGATTCATTGAAACCAAAAGAATTTACTGACAAAGTTGATAAAGACGATTTCCCGCGTGATAGCTTGCTGGCATCCATCAATGAGCTGATGAACAGTATTAAAATTGCCGGTGATGATGCCAAGATTGATTCAAACCGTTTCCGTGCACGCTGGATGTACAATCAGTTGATAGCCTTTAACCGCCGTGTGCGCACGTATGGTGGCGAATCACTATCGTTTGATGAGGAATCGAGAGAATTGTTTGGTGTGGCTGCTCCTGCTTACGCCGAGGAATTTTTTAAAGCTGAGTTAGATAAGCTCGATAGTATCCTGCCGGGTAAAGGAAACGTGAACGACAGGTTTCAGAAACTGGCTAACAAATTCATCATCCCTAAGGATAAGATAGAAACGGTAATGAAAGCCGCTATTGCCGAAGCCCGTAAGCGAACCGTTGCCCATTTGCAACTGCCTGCCGGCGAAAGCCTGACGCTTGAACTGGTGAATGATAAACCATGGAACGGCTACAACTGGTATAAAGGCAACTACAAAAGTGATGTACAGATAAATACCGATATAAAGATCTTTATTGACCGCGCTATAGATGTAGGAAGTCACGAGAGTTATCCCGGGCATCACGTCTACAATATGTTGCTTGAGAAGAACCTTTACCACGACAGAGGTTGGGTAGAAATCTCACTTTATCCGCTGTTCAGTCCGCAATCATTAATTGCCGAGGGGAGCGCTAATTTTGGTATCGAGATGGCTTTCCCTGGGGATGAGAAAGTGAAATTTGCCAAAAATGTGTTACTGCCAATGGCCGGTTTAGATACCGCCGGTGTGGAACTTTATTTTAAAGCCCTTGAGATAAAAGGCCGTTTGAACTACGCCCGTAATGAGGCTGCCCGTGGTTTGATAAATGATACCATGAGCCAGAGCAAAGCCCGCAGCTATCTGCGCAAGTACTGTTTAATGAACGATGAAACGGCCGATAAATCCCTTGACTTTATCAAAAAATACCGCAGCTATGTGATCAATTACAACTACGGGCAGGATCTGGTTAAAGATTATATTGAACGCAATGGCGGCAAAACCAATAACCCGCAAAAGCGCTGGGAACTATATGGTCAGTTGCTAAGCAACCCTGTGAACCCGGCAGACCTGATAAAGAAGTAACAGTTAATTAAAAACTACCGCTTGAACCACCCCCGCCGCCGCTACCGCCGCCAAATGGCGTTTGCGGATTTGCCCCGGTGTTAAGTACTTGCGATGTTGTTTGCCCAATTATCAAACTCTCGATATTCAGTTTGTCCCAGTCTGAGGCTTTGCTCAGTTCGGCGTAAGTGATACCGTGCTTTGGTGCCTTTAGGTATTTAATAATAACATATGCCACCAATAACAGTATCGCGCCGGCAAGCGTAAGCATAATTTCTATCGGTAGCAGATGATAATAATTGCGGAATGTAGCTGCTGCCGCGGCAATAATAATTATTCCTAATCTCAGTAATAAGCGGTTTTTATCTCGAATGCCAAACGTTATTAAGGCTACCGGCATCAACATGGTCCACGCCCAAAAAAAGAACCCTAATTGAACCTGCGTATGGCTGTCATCCAGGTTATGTAACAGATTGTTAAGCTTGTTTACCACAAAATAATTGCCGGCAAGATAAAATACTAATAAAACCGTGCAACGGGAAACATCAATACAGGTATGGTAATAAGCGTGCTTATCGTCCCTGCGTATTTTGGTAATTAAGTAATAAGCTAAGCCCGCGACTATCATCATCATAAAAGGCATGGTTGCCAAACCCAAACCGCCGGTTTTTGCCCATGCAAAATAAATCAAACTAAAAAAAGATACACAACTACCAATCGCCATTACTACATCCGCAAACCTAAGTGTTAGCAAAACCGCAGCAATCAGCAACATGATAAATTGCGGTATCTCCCCCAGCGCATTGTATTTAGGGTCATTACATATCCAAACAATGGCTGAGGTAAATAGCCCGGCGCTATAATACAGCAAAGCATTGTCAATAGCCGAATGGAAAAATTTGTTGGCTCGTGTCATTCCTTCCGTACATAAATAAAAAGCTATACTTAGGAATAACCACCAATACGGCGAATCAATGACCCCACCGCCCGACGCCATTAAACTTACTAAGCCGGTAGATAAAGCAATAGCTATCAACGTTAGTATAAAAAAGCCAACACGGCCAACAAGCTTGGGCAGATAAAAACCCACCGGGTATTGCTGCTTTATCGCGATAAACTGTTCTTTGGTAACATAACCATCTTCATGATCGGTTTGCAATTGCTCAACAACGCGCAGGTTATTCAACCATAGTTTATTGTATATGATCATTGGCTTTCAATTTACGGTTAATGTTGATGAGTAATAAAATGAGTCCGATGGCCGAACCGATAAATGCCATCAGCAGGAAGTAAACCGTACTCTCGCCAATTTCGTTATGGACAACCAGTTTAACAACTAAGCCGCATATAGCAATGTAGCTGTAAAGGATAGCGATCATCACGAAGTAAAAAGAACGCTCTTTAAAACTTTCCCGGTACATATATCCGGCAAAAGCAAAAGCCACTGTAACATAAATTAGAGATAAGCCATCCTCAAAATAATGGAAGAAACCACAGAGCAACGCCACAAATGCGATATGTGTGCCGTAATTTTGATAGCTGAATTTAAAATGTTTTTTGATATTTAGTTGCTTGGTTAAGTAAGCTGCCACCAGCAAAATGGTGCTAAATACCAGATAAGTGTTGATGAGCTTTGGCGTATTAAATTGCCCTATCAGCAATAAGCTTTTCGGCGTTACAGATACCCCCATCCATATACCCAGGTTAACTATGGCCATGCTAAGGATGCCCAGGTGGTCAAAATCATAAGCGATATAGAACAGCAACACCATCGGTAAAAAAGTGGCCAGTCCGTAATTAGTGCTGAATACGCTGTATTGGTATTGCAGGTACCCAATAAATGTTACCAGCGATATCGTTCCTAATAGCAAAACATAATCAAAGCCCATATTAGGTGATGCGACTTTATCCTTAATAAACGGCTGCTTGTATTTAAAACAATAATAAAAGCAACCGATGAAAATGATGGCAATAAAAGCTAATACAGCCTGATGGCCTATGGTATCGATGTTTTTATAAACCAGTGTACCTAAACCGCCGGTAAGTAGGATAACCCCGAGATAAAGTACCGTGTTCAATTCCCAATGCAAAGAGAACAAAGGCGATTCATTGCGCGTTTTTAATTTCTGAAAACTTTCATCGCTGAGCAGGCCTTCGGCATGTAGCTGGTTATAGAGATCTTGTTTCAAAGGTTTTAAGTTATGGTGTAGGTTAAAGTTAACAAATGTCATCGATTGTCAAAACAAAAACGGCCCGCACTTATTAAAGCGCGGGCCGTTCCACTTAACAAAAACAATTACTATTGTTTATGTATCTCAACGCGACGGTTAACCGAGCGTTCTTCTTCAGTTTTATTTGCGTTAAGCGGTTTGCTTTCGCCGTAACCTTTTATTGAAAGGCTGCCGGCATCAACACCACTGTTAACCAGGTAAGTTTTTACAGAGTTAGCGCGCTCAACAGAAAGATCCATATTATGCTGTTCGCTACCTTCGGCTGATGAGTGTCCATCTAACTGGAATTTAACCGAAGGGTCTTTTTTCATCTCTACAACAGCTTTGTCAAG
>JAESTD010000220.1 GCA_016763755.1 Mucilaginibacter sp. | reverse complement strand
ATCAGTTTAAATTAGCGCCGGGCAATTATAATATTGTATATCGCTTTGTGGGCTATCGCGAAAAGATGGTACCCGTAACCATTGCAGATCATGACGAGCGCATCGACGTAAAGCTGGATGAAGAGATCTTTAGCAAGGAAGATACCACCACCTATAACCGTAAAACGGATCGCGGCATGGCCATAATGCAGCAGGTGTTATCCAACCGCGAGCGCCACATGAATGAGTTTAAAACCTACACCTGCCAGGTTTATATTAAAGGTGTGCAACGATTAACCAAGGCGCCAAAATCATTGATGAGCAGCCCGGTTATTAAGCAATTGGATCTGGATTCTGCCGGTCGTGGTATCTTGTACCAGTCGGAATCATTGTCTCAGTTCAACCTGCAGCGGCCGGATAAATTCAAGGAGATCACCATCGCCTCAAAAAATACCGGTGGCAGTCCCGCTTTTAGTTACAATAAGGCATCAGATCTTCAATTAAATATCTATCAGAATATATTTTATGTTGAGGGCCTGCGCAGCCGGGGCTTTGTTTCGCCGGTGGCCGATAACGCTTTTCAGTATTATCGTTACAGGCTCACAGGTACAACAGTATCAAACAACCGCACGATTCATAAAATTGCGGTACTACCAAAATCAAACCGTTCATCAACATTTAGGGGATTTTTATACATTGTTGACGGCGATTGGCGTGTGTACAGTGCCGACCTATATCTTACCGAAGAGAACGACAACATAAACCTGATAGATACCCTATCCATCAGCCAGCAATACATTCCGGTAAGGGATAGCGTTTGGCTGCCGGCATCAATTCAGTATGATTATAAAGGCTCGGTATTGGGCTTTAAATTTGCCGGTTATTACGTAGGCATCTATAACAACTACAAAATAGACCAGGAGTTTCCACCCGGCTTTTTCAATGGAGAAGTATTAAAGGTTGATACGGCTGCCAACTCCAAACCATCAGGCTACTGGGCTACTACCCGCCCGGTGCCGCTAACCCCGCAGGAAACCCGCGATTATCGAAAAAAAGACAGCCTGTTTGCCATACAGCACTCCGATCCTTATCTGGATTCGGTGCAGTTAGAGAACAACAAATTCAGTCCGCTGAGTTATACCATATTTGGTTACGAGGCTAAGAACCGCCGTACAAAGGAATCGTTTTATGTGGCACCCTTATATCTCTCTGTATTTTATAATACTGTTGAGGGGTGGGGTATTGATGAGCGGGTAAAGTACACCAAAAAGTACGATGATCTGAGGCAGTTCAGTATTGAGCCGGTGTTCCATTATGGCTTCTCAAGTAAGTTGGTTAGCCCCAATGTGCATGCCGAATATCTGTTTGATCCACTAAAGCGTGGCCGGATATTTACCAACTTTGGTGCCGAAGTAATGGACTTGAACAACGTAGGCACGCGTTCATTATGGTTCAATACCTTAAGCTCGCTATTATATGAAAACAACTACGTAAAATACTACCGCAACCAGTACGGCAACGTAGGTTATGAGCGCGAACTGGCCAACGGCATCTTGTGGACATCAAGCTTAGAATACTCCAGTCGCAGGCAATTGTATAACACATCTTACTCACACATATTCAATTCAAAAGTGCGTGAGTATACTTCTAACAATCCATTAGCATTACCGGGTGCACCGGCCAATGACCAGTCGTTCCTGTTTCCTGAGCATCAGGCTTTGACCTTTAAAACATCTTTAGAGTTCACCTTTGGACAGCGTTACATTACCCGCCCTGATGGCCGCACTTTTGTACCATCAAGATACCCAAAAGTGGTGTTGAACTATCGTAAAGGCATCAACGGGGCGTTCGGGTCTGATGTAAATTATGATTTTGTTTCGGTAGATATAAGTCAGGATCATATCCAAATGGGTTTAACCGGCTATTCATCGTTCAAGATCTCAGCAGGAGATTTCCTTAACCGCCGCAACGTGTACTTCATGGATTATAACCATTTCTTAGGTAACCAGGGTACAACGTTCGATCCAACATATATAGGTAGTTTTCACTTCCTGCCTTTTTATCAGTTCAGTACCAACGCCGCGTTTTTAGAAGCACATTACCAGCACAACTTTGCAGGGGCCTTGTTTAGCCGCATACCGTTTATGCGTAAACTAAAACTTGAAGAAATAGTGGGCGCCAACTACCTTACCGAGAAATTTAACCAGAACTACTCTGAGCTTTATGTGGGTATCCAGCGATTGTTCTTCCGCGTGGATTATGGTATCTCCTTCACCGGGGATAAAAAGTACATCCAGGGGTTCAGGATATTCTATGGTATTCGTTAGGAGTTGAAAGCAGAAAGACCAAAGCTTAAAGCTGTCTCCTGCGCGTTGATTTAGCTTTAGACTTTTAGCTTTTTGCTTTCAGCTTAAAAAACCTTAAATTTGCGCCTCATTTAACACTGTTTGCAGCAGTATCAATGATTTTATGGCAAAGTATAACACACTACTGTACTATTGTTACTCAACAATAGAAAACGGCGAGCAATTTGCTGCCGATCATTTAAAATTTTGTAAGGAGCTTGGTTTAAGCGGCCGCATCATAGTTGCCGATGAGGGTTTGAACGGAACCGTATCAGGCTCGCCCGAAGCTTGTAAAGCTTACATGGATGCCGTACTGGCCGATGAGCGTTTTGCTAAAACCGATTTTAAAATTGATGAGGTCGACGAGCTTTCATTTGTAAAAATGCACGTTCGTTACAAATCAGAAATCGTACACTCCGGCTTGCGCGATCCCCATATCATTAATCCAAACGAACGTACCGGCATACACCTTGAGCCTAAGGATTTCATGGAAATGAAAGATCAGGACGATGTGATCGTATTGGATGTTCGCTCAAACTACGAGCACTCGTTAGGTAAATTCAAAAACGCAGTTACGCTTGATATCGAGAATTTCCGCGATTTCCCGGCAATGATAAACGAGCTTGCGCAGTATAAGGACAAAAAGATCCTCACCTATTGCACCGGCGGCATCAAATGCGAAAAAGCATCGGCCTTGTTGTTGCACGAGGGTTTTGAGAATGTTTATCAGTTGCACGGTGGCATCATTAAATACGGTAAAGAAGCCGGCGGCAAAGATTTTGATGGCAAATGCTATGTTTTCGATAACCGCCTGTCCGTTGAGGTGAACAGCGTAAATCCTGTGGTGATATCAACCTGCCGCAATTGTGGCAAAACCACACCGAAAATGATCAACTGCGCCAACCCTGAATGCAACGAGCATTTTACCCAGTGCGATGAGTGCGGCGAGGCAATGGAAGGCTGTTGCAGTGATGCTTGTCAGTCACATCCGCGCAAGCGTGTATACGATGGAACGGGTTACTACGTTAAAGTACCGCAGCCTATCAATACAACCAAGAAGAATAAAGTTCAGCTTGCTGAGTAATAACATTATACAGAAAAGTACAGGGCTGCCTCAACAAAGGCAGCCTTTCTTTTTTATAGAAACCAAAAACCTATCTTTGTGTCCGGTTAACACATAACCAATTTATGCCGAAACGCGTTTTGTTTTTTTGCTTTGCCTTCTTCACACTCTTATCGGCCCGGGCGGCAGATATTAAAAGCATAGGTGTGCCGTACGTGCAAAACTATACCAAGTTTCAGTATCAATCGGGCAACCAGAATTGGTCGGTAACACGCGATGAGCATGGCGTAATGTATTTTGGCAACGAGGGTTTGCTCTCGTTTGATGGCCGTTACTGGAAACGCAACCGTATGCCCAACGGCCTCATTGTGCGCGCCGTTGCTGCAGATGGAAAAGGCCGTATCTACGCTGGCGGATTTGGCGAATTTGGATATTGGCAAGCTGATGATAAAGGCTTCCTGAAATATCACAGTCTTACTTCTCT
>JAESTD010000219.1 GCA_016763755.1 Mucilaginibacter sp. | reverse complement strand
TAGTATATAACAAACGTAAATTTAGGCAATTGGTTGACCCGCCTGCAACAAACGAATTATAATTCTATTTTAGATAATTAAATCAAAACATTATTCCGATTTATCATCAGCCTCGTCAACCTCTTCTTCTATTTTCGGCAACCCTTCTTCCAAACGGCTCGGACGAATAACATAATAAACACCTGTTAAAGCTATCAACAACGAAATGATGTAAAATGTGCCCGGCAGAAAAGTAGCCAAGCTCTCGTCCATAGGGAAAACCTTGGTCAATTGCAGGAATACTGTTTCGCGGATACCGGCACCACCGATACTGATAGGGATAATGGTAGCCAGCGCTGATATAAGAAACGATAGTAGGTACGGAGAATACTTACCGGTAAAATCCTGGCCTATCATCACGAAAATGATCGCGATCAATTGTAGCCCTTGCACGCCTACTGCTTTTAGGTGTGCCTGCCAAAAATAATGGGTGTAGTCTCTAAAAAACTTATACGCAACGAAGTAATAAATGGCCGACGCCACTACGAATATGCTCAGCGGGATACCGATATGAATATCTATTTGTGGGATAAGGAATATCAGGGCGATAATGATCAACCCTATTGCCCACAGGCCGCTAAGCCTGTCAAACATAATGGCCCAGAACACTTTCTTAGCCGGTAATTTGTAGTTTTTGTGCAGCAGGTAGATCTTATATCCATCGCCGCCGATACCGCCCGGCAGCAGGAAGTTATAGAACAGCCCTAAAAGATATAAACGGAAGTTGAACCTCGGATCAAGCTTTAATTTAATAGATTTAAAGAAACTGGACAACCGCCATGAAGAAATAACCATGGACCCGAAAAAGCTTATCAGCGCCGCCAGCATCCACCAGTAATTTGCATGCAGCAAGCGCAGTTTAACTTTCTCTAAGGGCACTTTCCTGAATACGAAGTACAGCAAAACACCCGTTACAGCAAATTTAAGCAACACTTTAGTTATGCTCCACAAACGTTGTTTCCAGGTTTTGGGGGCAACCAGCTCCTGTGCTTCGTCTTCCTCGGTCTGCGCTAAGTTTTTCATGCGGTGCAAAGGTAATAAATTAGTGATTAGTTGATTTGTGATCAGAGATTAGTTAGTGTTAGTTAATTGGAGATTTGTGATTAGAGATTAGTTGGCAGTATGTAATTTTACTAATCTCTAATCAACTAATCTCTAATCTCTACATAACAAATCTCTTAAAAAAAGGTATTTTTGCGGCAAATTTCAGAAACGCCATGGGTAAAGTACAAGTAGGTATTGTGCAGATGAGCTGCACCGCAAACAAACAGGAAAACCTTGATAAAGCTATTGTTAAAGTACGCGAGGCTGCGGCCAAAGGTGCCCAGATAGTTTGTTTACAGGAGCTGTTTACGTCGCTTTATTTTTGCGATGTTGAGGATTATGACAACTTTGCGCTGGCCGAGGCTATTCCCGGCCCATCGACCGATGCTTTGAGTGCCGTTGCGGCTGAGCTGGGTGTGGTGATCATTGCCTCATTGTTTGAAAAACGTGCGCAAGGTGTTTATCATAACACTACCGCCGTTTTAGATGCCGATGGCGCTTACCTTGGCAAATATCGTAAAATGCACATCCCTGATGATCCCGGCTTTTACGAGAAATTTTACTTCACCCCGGGCGACCTGGGCTACAAAGTTTTCAAAACTAAATTCGCTACCATCGGTGTGCTGATCTGCTGGGACCAATGGTACCCTGAGGCTGCACGCATCACTGCATTAATGGGTGCCGAGATATTGTTCTACCCAACTGCTATTGGCTGGGCAACCACGCAGGACGAAGCTACAAACACCAAGCAGTACAACGCATGGCAAACCATACAACGCAGCCATGCAGTTGCCAACGGTGTACACGTAGTGAGCGTTAACCGTGTTGGTGAAGAAGCCGGCGTTAAATTCTGGGGCGGTTCGTTCTTTGCCGATCCATTCGGCGAGATCATGCACCAAACTACTGTTGAGGAAGAAGAAGTGATCGTTAAAGAGCTTGACTTGAACAAAAGCGATTACTATAGAAGCCACTGGCCGTTTTTGCGTGATAGGAGAATTGATAGCTATCAGCCGATAACGAAACGCCTTATCGACAACGACTAAAATTACCTCCCGCACGTCATTGCAAGGCAGCCTCACCCTGCCCTCTCCAAAGGAGAGGGTAAAAGTAAAAAAGGAATTAAAGTCCTCTCCTTTGGAGAGGATTTAGGTGAGGCCTTTTTGCAATGACGGCTTTCAGAATATAATCATGACTCAACCAACCATCGACTTAAAACCCTTCCACTTCCCTGCCGAATGGGCACCGCAAACTGCTATGTGGCTTAGCTGGCCGCATAAAGAAGCTTCGTGGCCGGGTAAAATTGACCTGATATACCCAAAATACTGCGAGTTTATCAAAGTAGTTTCGGAAGGTCAGCTTGTACGTATCAACGTAGCTAACGCACAGATGGAAGCTTTTGCCAAAGCGCAATTACAGGCCGTTGGTGCTGATCTGAATAAGGTTGAGTTTTACCACTTCCCTACCAACGATGCCTGGTGCCGAGATCACGGTCCGGCGTTTTTGGTGAACTATGAGGATAAGAAAAAAGTTATTGTAGACTGGGGTTACAACGCCTGGGGCGACAAATATCCTCCGTATGACCTGGATGATGTTATCCCAACCAAAATAGCACAATATTTTGGCCTGCCGGTTTACCATCCGGGTATTGTGATGGAAGGTGGCTCTGTTGATTTTAACGGCGCAGGCACAGTTTTAACCACTACTGCTTGTTTGCTTAACAAGAACCGCAACCCGCACCTTAATCAGCAGCAAATAGAAGGCTATCTGCAAAAATACTATGGCGTTGAGCAGGTGCTTTGGCTGGGCGATGGCATCATCGGCGATGATACCGACGGCCACATTGATGATATTACCCGCTTTGTAAATACCGATACCGTGGTTACCGTTATCGAGGAAAACAAGAACGACGAGAACTATCACATCCTGCAGGAGAACCTGCAAACTCTTAAAACCATGCGTTTGCTTAACGGCAAGCAACTGAACATTGTTGAGCTGCCAATGCCGGATCCGGTTATTTACGAGGACCAGCGTTTACCGGCATCTTATGCAAACTTCTACATTGCCAATAAATCTGTTGTGGTACCAACCTTCCGTTCAAAGAACGATGATAGAGCGCTGGGCATCATCCAAAGCTGCTTCCCCGACAGGAAAGTTGTGGGCATCGATTCAACAGATATTATCTGGGGATTGGGAAGTTTCCATTGCCTAAGCCAGCAGGAGCCGGCGGTTTAATTCCGAAAAAAATATAGCAAAAGGGGATGGTGAACATTCCCTTTTTTTATACCTCAGCATTTCGGCAAATTTTTCACCGACAATTCATCCGCTTTTACCGACATCTTTAATGATGTTGCCAAAATCAGGTTTGCTAATCTGTATGGTTAGTTTAGATTTGGTTAAGATTTAAAATTCAGATCATCATGTCCAACAATATAAATAATACCCCCGACCGCTCTAAAAGCAAAGTGATGCTTGGAGCCATCCTGCTATTAGTAGGTGCTTACCTTTTGCTAAGGCAATTAGGTATCTTCTTCATTCCTGATTACATTGACCTTTGGCCGCTATGGTTGATATTCTGGGGTCTTGTGATCGGTGCCCGTAACAACTTCCAGAAATCATCGGGCGTAATACTCATGGGTCTCGGCGTTATCTTCCTCGTAACAGAAAACATCCACAATGCCGATGGCTTTATCTGGCCGGCTGCCATCATCGGTTTAGGTTTTTGGATAATGTCTAAAAAGAGCAACAAGAACACACCTAAATACGACACTGACTACTGGGATAAAAAATATCGTACCGATGCAACCGCGGGTACTGCCGAGAAACCATTGGCAGATTTCACGGGTGCTGAATTTACAGGCGCCGATACTAACGTGCCACCTGCAGAACCTACAGGCGCTATGCCGCCGCCCCCATCACACGATGATTACCTGGATGCTACTTCAATATTTGGTGGCGTAAACAAAACCATCTTGTCAAAAAACTTTAGGGGTGGCGATATCACCAACATCTTTGGCGGTACCGAGCTTGATTTTACCCAGGCTGATATCCACGGACGTGTTGTGATAGATGTAACCCAGGTATTTGGTGGTACAAAACTGATCGTTCCGGCTAACTGGCATGTGATATCAGACCTGGCTGCAGTTTTCGCAGGCGTGGATGACAAACGCGTTAAAACCGGCCAGCCAAATATGGATAAGGTATTGGTGCTGAAAGGTGTATCATTGTTTGCGGGTATTGATATAAGGAGTTATTAGGAGAATAAAAGGCCTCTCCCCAAACCCCTCTACGAGGGAGAAGCCCCACCCAAACCCTCTCCGCCGGCTGGCGGAAGGGCTTAAAAAAGTGTAAATCAAAAGTCTCCCCTATCGGGGGAGATTGAGAGGGGGCTAAAAAACACACAAATCATGAATTGGTACGTAGCAAAATTGGTTTTCAGGGTGATAAGCGGCAATGGCGATCACAGCGCGCAGTTTGATGAGCAACTGAGATTAATAAACGCCGACACCGAACAACAGGCCTTTGAGAAAGCGAGCAGCATTGGCCATGCCAATCAGGATAGCTTCTTGAATGTGCAAAAGCAAACTGTTAAGTGGCAGTTTATTGATGTGGCTGAGCTTAACGCTATAGGTAGCCTTACCGATGGTGCCGAGCTTTACTACAATATCCACGAGGCGCCCGATCCTGATCTGTATATCAAATGGGCTCATCATAAAAGTGCCCTGCTGGGTGTGCGAAACTAAACTTAAACAAAACACATAAAGGCTTTGGCTGCATCACAAATATCACAATCCAAATTAGTTGTCGCCTTCGTAATATGCGGGGTGGTTTGGGCTGCCCTGCAGGGTTACATTATTCACAGCTTCGGCTTTTTGTGGATGCCCTCGGTGGTTGATGCGCTGCTGAGTGCCGTGTTACTTGCCGTTGCCTGTTGGCTAATCAATAATAACCTACGCTATTACCAGCCCGATAAGGAAAGTTATTTTTACCTCTTCATTTGGTGTGCTGCGCTGTCTGTTGCCTGTGTTGCAGGCACACGCTATATACTCCCACTATTCAACATGGGCCAGGTCTATTTCAACTTCCTGCAACAATCGCTCATCATCCGTTTCTTCACCACATTTTTAGCTTTAGGCTGGATGGCTATGATAAGCGCCTTGTTTTATACCCAGTTAGATAACAAACGCACCGAGCAGCGCAAAACCGAGGCCGAGAAACTTGCCCGCGATGCCGAGCTTTACAATCTTCGCCAACAGTTACAGCCGCACTTTTTGTTTAATAGTTTAAACTCGATAAGTGCGCTGATAGGCTTTAAGCCCGAGCTGGCCCGCACCATGATCCACCAATTGTCAGACTTCCTTCGCGGTACGCTGAAGAAAGATGAGCAACTCTTGGTGCCTTTGAACGATGAACTGGCGCATTTAAATTTATACCTCGAGATAGAAAAAGTACGTTTTGGACATCGTTTGCAAACCGAGATAAGCTGCGACAAAACCTGCGGCGAGGCTAAGCTGCCGTCATTGCTATTACAGCCTTTGGTTGAGAATGCCATCAAATTCGGTTTATATGATACTACCGATGCCGTTACCATCAGCGTGCGCGCAGAGGTGGAAGACCAATATCTCATCATCATCATCCAAAACCCCTTTGACCCTAAAACCTCGCGCCCGCGCAAGGGTACCGGATTTGGCTTGAGCGGGGTGCAACGCAGGCTTTATTTGATATTTGCCCGCAACGACCTGATGGAAACTCACGCAAATGATAATATATTTACAACCATTATAAAAGTACCGCAGTTATGACACGCGTTTTAATTATCGACGACGAGCCACTGGCACGCATGGTTGTATTGGAATATTTGCAGGATTTTAAAGACCAGATAGAGGTGTTACAGGAATGCGGCGACGGTTTTGAAGGCCTCAAAGCCATACAGCAACTCCAACCCGATCTGGTGTTTCTGGATGTGCAGATGCCCAAGATAAACGGTTTTGAAATGCTGGAGCTGGTTGATAACCCGCCTGCGGTAATATTTGCTACTGCCTTTGATGAATATGCTATTAAGGCATTTGAGACCCACGCGGTTGATTACCTGTTGAAACCCTTTAGCAAGGAACGTTTTAATAAAGCGATAGAGAAATTCCTGGCCATAACACCGGCCACTAATAATATTGCCAAAAACACCGAGACCTTATTAGAAGCCGCTGCACAATCACCGGCACAGAACGAGCGTATTGTCGTTAAAACCGGCACTAAAGTAAAGATTATTGCCGTGCAGGATGTTGAATACCTGCAAGCCGATGACGACTACGTAAGCGTGATAACCCCCGAGGGCGCTTTCCTCAAAAATAAAACCATGGCCTTTTTCGAGAAAACCCTCGACCCAAGGCAGTTTGTTCGCGTGCACCGCTCGTATATCGTAGCCATCTCACAAATAACACGTTTGGATCCATACGAGAAAGACAGCCACCTCGCCATCCTAAAATCAGGCGCCAAGATCCCAGTAAGTAAAACAGGATATGTGAAATTGAAGCAGGTGTTGGGGATATAAAATTTTCGATACTTTTCCTTTTTCTGTCATGCTGAACGTAGTGAAGCATCTATTCTGCGTTCACCGCACACGTCATTGCGAGGTACGAAGCAATCTCTTCAGGACAATTATACACCTTGCAAAAGGGATTTGCTTAAAGAGATTGCTTCGTACCTCGCAGTGACGAAATCAATAAAACAAAACAATAAATCAATTTTAATAAAATTTACAAAATATAATTTTGTAAAACTAATTTCTTCGGTATATTTGAATATCAATTATTCACTATGCCTAAGACCCTCATCACCATACTCATCGCGTTCTTCACCAGCTTTAAAACTGAAGTCCCCGATAGCAAACGTGCCAGCGACGTACGCTTGAAACTATGGCCTAAGCTGCAGAAGCGGCTAACAGACGGCGGTTTCAACAGTAAGTCCGAACTCTACCTACGCATTATTAAACAAACCGACCAGTTGGAGATATGGGCAAAAAAAGGTAATCGCTTTGAGTTTTTTAAAGGTTATAATATCTGCTATTACTCCGGTGGGTTGGGCACTAAAACAAAAGTAGGAGATAATAAAAGTCCTGAAGGTTTTTACACCATCGGTGCTGGTCAATTGCACCCAACCAGCCAGTATCACTTAGCAGTAAATATCGGGTATCCTAATCAATTAGAAAAACAAAAAGGTTATACCGGCAGCGCCATTATGATCCATGGCAACTGCGCTTCCATCGGCTGTTATGCCATGACGGATGATGGGATTGACGAGATCTACACGCTGCTTTATAAAGCATTTACATCGGGCCAGCAAAAGATCAACCTGGAGATCTATCCTTTTAAAATGGATAACCAGCACTTAAAAGACTTCGCTTCATCGCCGTACACGGCATTTTGGAAAACGCTGAAACCCGCTTACGATAAATTTGAGAAAGACCATCTTCCGGCAAGCATAAGCGTAATCAATGGGCAATACGCGGCACGATAACTACTCTGCCAGCAATACCATCCATGCCTCGGCTACGCGGCCATCCTCAAGCAAGGCTTTGGCATGCAGGTGCAGTTGTACCTCGCGGGTTTGGCTATCGCCGATGGTGGCATCAAATATTTCTTTTATCTCATCGCGCTGGGTATATTGCTCTATTGCTTCATCATCTGGCAATGCTTCAACATTACCCAACTGACCAAGATTATTACCTGTCAACACCCTCGAATTTCTGATAGCCGACGGGATACTATCCACCCCTATCCCGATGGTTCGCACCGGTTTGGCTACCTCGAAAATATTCCCGGCATTAACGCGGCAGTACCAATCGGCACCCAGGCGGGCCACCAGGTCGGTTTTTGTTTGATCGATAGTGGTGCCGCTATCATTCAATATCTCTTCTTTAATGTGGATCAATTTTACTTCAGCAATAATAAGATTGCCTGCGCCGGGGCCATCACCTAAGGCTATGATGTCTTTCACTACACACTCCAACTGTACAGGCGATTCGGCCACGCGCGGTGGTTTCACCAGTTGCGAGGTTTGTTCAGTTAGTCCCGCTTTGATGAACTCATTCACCCCTGCAGGATATTCCACACTTGAAAGCGATACCTGCTGCACCATATCGTAACTTACAATATTGATGACACACTCGGGTACTTCTTTAATATTCTCGAGCGTATGCTTGGTTGTATTATCCCTCACCCTGCGCGATGCCGAGAACACACATCCCGGCGGGTTTACGCTAAACAAATTAAAAAAACTAAACGGACTCAAATTCACGTTGCCGTCCTTAT
>JAESTD010000218.1 GCA_016763755.1 Mucilaginibacter sp. | reverse complement strand
CTTTATCGGGTCTATATTGGTGTAGTGGCCGTTGATATAGTCGAAACCAGTGGGACTGTTCATCCAGCTGTTGGCGGCCACTACCAATATGCCCGATGTTAAACCGCTTACGCCTACTACCACGCCTGTAAACCAGTGGAACCAGCGATTAAAACGTTTCCAGCCGTAAAGGAAAAATCCGAGCGCTATAGCTTCGATGAAGAATGCGGTACCTTCTAACGAGAACGGCATCCCGAAGATCGGCCCGGCGTGTTTCATGAAAGTGGGCCAAAGCAGCCCGAGTTCGAAGGATAATACCGTACCCGATACTGCACCGGTGGCAAAAAAAATGGCCACGCCTTTGCTCCACGCTTTGGTAACGTTTTGGTACACCTGTTCGCCTGTGCGCAGCCACAAAAAGTGTGATACCGCCATAAAGAACGGCATCACCATACCGATGCACGAGAAAATGATGTGGAAGCCCAGTGACAGCGCCATCTGCGACCTCGCGGCCATAAAATTATCCATGCCACAAGTTTAACTACTATAAAATGTTTTACCACATCATGCGCAGGCTTTTAATAATTTAGAACGAATAATAATTAAGAAAATATTGGTAAAGTGTTGGATTTGTGTGGATTAATGAGTATAAATCGAAACAAGTGGGCTGAAGTTTATCCCACGTCATTGCTGAGGTACGAAGCAATCTCTTTTGGACAAGCTTGTGCTTAGACTTCGCAATGCCCTTATCACGCGCAAGGTCACGTTGTTCTGCCCGCTTTCGCCCGAAGCTTTTTTGCTGACGAGAGGAAGATAAATATATTACACGCGTTCATGTTCATGAACACCGTGAACATGCATGAACGCTCGCGAACACCTTCCTGTTACTTTAATATTCCCTTCAGCGCTGCCAGATATTGCGGGTTATCTGTAATGCCCATATGTCCCTGGCCTTTCAGAGTAATGAGGGTATCGCCGGGTTTAAACTCCTGTTTTAACTTCAGCGATGAGTTATAGTTAATCACCTCATCAGCATCTCCATGAAAAACAACTACAGGTGCTTTGCAGATTTTAAGATATAGATTAGTGTCGAAGGTATATCTCATGATAAACGAAGGCAGGATAGGATAATGCTCGTTCTTCATCTCCGTGAAATTGTAATAGGGTGCTTGCAGTATAAGTTTTTGGCAATGGTTTTCTGATGCAAGATGCGCAGCAATGCCGGTACCTACAGAGTAACCAAGAATGATGATCTTATTTTCAGGGTACTGCTTAGCCATGTCTGCATACATGACCTGGCAATCGTTAAACAGTTGCTGTTGCGAACCGATGTGACCCTGGTTCTTTCCATAACCTCTGTAATCTGGCATAAATACATCATAACCCAGCGCGTTATAGACTTCGGCACTTTCGCCCCAACCGCGCAGCGAGCCGCCATTACCGTGAAGATAAAAAATGAGTCCCTTAGGATGTTCTGTCTTAAAAAGCAGGGCATTCAATTTAGCGCCGTCATTCATCCGGATGTTAAGTTCCTTAAAATTGCCAGAAAAACTGAACTGATGATTTTGCGGAAGTCTTTCTGGTATAAATATTAGTTTTTCCTGGTCAAAGTAAACCCAAACGCAGATACCTGTATATACAAGTACTATAATTATAGTTATCCATTTAGCAACCTTTAGCATCTCTGCCTTACTTCTCCGAAGGATTTTTCTTTCCTGCTAACAACATCTCTACCATTTTAATGATTCGGTTAGCGCGGGTTTGTTCCTGCTTGGCGCTTAGTATCCAAACCACGTACTCCTTACGGTGCGACCATGCCAGCTTTTCATAGTTGGTCATGGCTACAGGTTCGGCGGCTAATGCTTCGTGTAAATAGGGTGGTAGGGTTATCTGCTTTTTATCTACATCGATAAACTCCGAATAGTCATTGTCCTTGCGGATGGACGCTGCGCTGGATTCAGAGTGTTTTACCAAATGCTCTGGGCGGAAACGAAGGGTTGTCCATGTATTATTGATAGCTGCGGATGCTACCGGCCTTAGTCCGTAAGGTTTGGTTACTTCCCATCCGCTCATCATTTCCAGATCGGTTTCAATGCCTGAGTTTTTCTTTGGATAGATCACCCAGAGAATGGTGTTATCAGTTAGCGATGGTTTTATTTGTTTTAAAACCTGGCTAAGTTCTGTGCCGGTTTTAACAAATACCTGTACTCCGTTAATTGCTTTACCTATCCCGAAGGTTAATTCAACATCCTCAGGAAGAGGTTCAAGTGTAGCCAGATAATCTTCGGGAGCGTTTAATATCAGCCAGGTTTGGCCGGGTTTCATTAGCAGTTTTTTGGCAAGAGGACTTGGTGGGTTCATAGGTTATGGTTAATGGTTCATAGCCTATGCAAGTTAATAAACTTTGCGCACTTATTTAAATTCCCACTATGAACTATGAACTATGAACTATGAACTATGAACTATCTTCGAGTAAAAATCCCAAAGCACAATACCTGCCGATACTACAATATTGAAAGAATGTTTTGTACCGAATTGAGGTATCTCGATACAGGCATCTATCTGCTGCATTACTTCGTCGCTTACGCCGTTAACCTCGTTACCGAAAATAAGCGCGTACTTTTTGCCGGGCTCAGGAGTAAATGTATTGAGCATGGTGCTGTTCTCGGCTTGTTCTATGGCAACAACGGTGTATCCCTCTGCGCGAAGTTGTTCAATAGCCTGTACGGGTGTTTCAAAATAACGCCAGTCTACAGAGTTTGTGGCGCCGAGTGCGGTTTTCTCTATCTCTCTGTGTGGGGGCTGGGCCGTTATACCGCAAAGGCAGATCTGCTCAACAGCAAACCCATCCGAGGTGCGAAATATAGAGCCGATATTGTGCATGCTGCGCACATTATCCAGCACCACGGCCACGGGTAATTTATCCTGGGCTTTAAATTCTTCTACAGAAGCACGGTTAAGTTCGTCGAGTTTTAGTTTGCGCATCGGGATTATTGATGCCGCAAACTTACGATTTTACAACTTCATTCAATATGCCTACGCCATTGCCGATCAACGAACTGTAAACCGATGGCGCGTAACCGATTTTGTCCGTATAATAAGCGGTAACTTCTTTGCTGAATTTATCAAAGGAATCGCCCTTAACCAAGGCGATAGCACAGCCGCCGAAACCTGCCCCCGTCATACGGGCACCGGCTACATCGGGGTTGGTTTTTGCATATTCAACAACGGCATCCAGTTCTTTACCGCTTACTTCATAAAGGTCGCGCAACGAATCGTGCGAGGCATACATCAAACGGCCAAACTCGGAAAGGTTATTATCGTTCAGCGCTTCGGCAGCCAGTTTAACACGGTCATTCTCTTCAACAACGTGTTGGGCGCGTTTAAGCACGATACCATCTTCGATAAGATTTTTACACTTGTTAAAAGTTTCGGTATCAATATCGCATAGGTATCTGATATCTAATTGCTGTTGCAGGGCCTTAAGTGCAGTTTGGCATTCCTGCACGCGCTCGTTATATTTTGATTCGGCCAGTTTGCGGGGCTTGTTAGTATTGATGATGGCTAATACATATTTGCCCAGGTTGCTGTCAATAGCTTCATAATCCAGCGAGTTACAATCAAGCTTAAGAGCTTTATTTTCCTCGCCAAAGGCAACGGCAAACTGGTCCATAATACCGCAGCTTACGCCTATAAATTTATTCTCTACGGCTTGCGAAAGCTTAACCAAATCCAACCGACTGTAACCGGCATTAAAAAGATCATTCAATGCAAACGCAGTAACCACCTCAATAGAGGCAGACGATGACAAGCCTGAGCCGATAGGGATATCGCCATAAAATAACATATCCAGGCCCTGTAGTTCCTTACCTGCTTGCTGAAAATAATTGATTACCCCAATCGGATAATTGTACCAAACCTCTCCGGTTTTTTTATGATCGCCTTGCAATTCAACTTCGGCCTGTTCGTTAAAATTGAGGCTTTTGAAGCGAAAAACGCCATCATTGTTAGGTTTTACCAATAAATAAGTGCCAAAGGTGATGGCACATGGCATCACCAAACCGCCGTTGTAGTCTATATGTTCGCCAATAAGGTTTACCCGCCCTGGCGAGAAATATGTATTTGTAGCTTGTTTACCGTAATGGTTTACAAATTGTTCTTGAAGTTGCGCTTTCATAACTGGTTAATCGGAAAACAAATATTGTAAAAACGACAGTTATTACAGCATGCTTTTAAAAATAATTTTTAAAGAAGCTCTGTGTCCGTAAACATCACTTACATTTGCTTACTAACTTAATATACAGAGATGAACCAATACCTGATAACTGCTTATGACTATACCGATGAAGGCGCTTTAGAACGCCGCATGAATGTGCGCCCGCACCATTTGGATGGTGCCAGGGAATTAAAGGCGAGCGGAAATTTTATCCTCGGTGGTGCTATGCTTGATGATGATGGAAAAATGATAGGATCAGTGATGGTGATGCAGTTTGAGACCGAAGAACAACTGGAAGCTTGGAAACAAGGCGAACCATACATTACCCAAAAAGTATGGGAAACGGTAGATATAAAGCCGTTTAAGGTAGCTGGAGTTTAATTACACAAACGATTCGTATTCCCAGTAGCCTTGAGCGTTACGGATATAGCGGGCAGTGTATTCTTTGCCTTCTGTGCGAAACTGGAAGCTGAAATGTTGTGAGGTAGGGTCTGAGGGTAGAAATTGTTCTACTATACTATCCGCCACAAATTTTAACCTGTCACTTTCAGTTGGTTCTGCAGGTTTAACCTCAATGCTTGCCTTATAATCAGCAAAGGAGTGATAGAAGGGATTGTTGCCCTGCATTTGCCGTGCAGCGATGAACGCTGCTTCTTCAGCCTCAAGGCGATACTCTTCCATAGCTTTTAGCAAACCATTTGCAGAAATTTCGGGCAAGCCGTCGGCGCCAGAACTGTAGTATTTGTCAAGGATTTCTTCTTTGCTTTTCACGTCAGCAAAGTTAGTATAAAATAAAAAAGGACGCTAAAACGCCGTGAATGCTCGGAAGAAATTCCTGCCATTCACGTGCATTAAACAAATATTTATTAATTATTTTGTCAGTCTGAGCTTGTCGAAGACCTCTACGCGCAAAGAGTGGTTCGACAAGCTCACCATGACAGGAGAGGATAGAAAAGCGGCATCCCTGCCCAACAGGCATCCTTTACAAATCATTTTCGTGTGGTTAACCTACCGACGGGGAGATACCGTCCAATTCGTCAATATCTTCTGCATCTAAAGCCAACTCTGCCGAGTGCATATTTTCTTCCAAATGCGCCACGCTTGATGTACCGGGTATCAGCAAGATATTTTTTGAGTGGTTAAGCAACCAATTTAGAGCCACCTGGTGCACTGTTGAGCCGTGCTTTTCGGCAATCTTTTGCAAGATCTCCTGGCTGGCAACATTCCCGGCATTAAGAGGAAACCATGGGATAAACGCAATGTCGTTGTCCTCGCAAAAATTCAATACGCCTTCCCATTTGCGATTATCAACACTGTACATGTTTTGTACGGATGCAACTTCAAAATAATCTTGTGCGCGTTTAATATCGTCGATGTCAACCTCTGATAATCCGACATGCACAATTTTACCTTCCTGCTGAGCTTCTCTTAAAAACTCAAAACTTTCTTCAGCCGGTACATTAGGGTCGATGCGATGGAGTTGATACAGTTCAATCTGATCGAGTTTTAGGCGTTTTAAACTACCATCCAAAGCCTGTTTCAGATGCTTCGGGCTTGCATCAACAGGCCATTGATCGGGGCCGGTTCGTTGCAATCCACCCTTGGTGCCAATTACTAAACCAGTGGCATAAGGGTATAATGCTTCGGCTATCAATTCTTCTGATATGTGCGGGCCATAACTATCTGCGGTATCGATAAAATTAACGCCCAGTTCTACAGCGTGTTTTAAAACCCGGATGGCTTCGTCTTTATCTTGCGGGCCCCAAATACCTTTGCCGGTAATGCGCATGGCGCCGTAACCTAAACGGTTTACTGTAAGTTCGCCGCCAAGTGTAAAAGTTGACGGGAATGTGCTTGTTACGTTACTCATAAATGCTTGTTTACGATAATAATGTATAACGCTAAGGAAAAATTATTGTTCGAGATTTAATACAGCAAACTGTCATTTAACTGTATAGTTAAATGTTTAATTTTTAACAGATATTGGCAACTATCGCCAAAGGCCTATAATGGCGCCCATTAATGTTAACGATACAATACTGTAGCCGCCGTTAATAAATATCAATCGCCAGCTTTTAAGTTCAAAAAGACTGTGGATAGCAATTGCACTGAACGTCCAAATGCCGGCAAGGAACCCGGCTGTAGCGCCCCAGCTAACATCGGTTTTAGCATCTGCCAAAAACATGGCAAGGTTTATCGCCATCAGTAGCGAGAAAAATGCCGTGAAGCCGAAAATTTTACTTTTATTCCCTTTTTGAATTTCATCAGCGGTGAGGCCGCTATCAACCATCCAGGCCTTCCCGAAAACAGCCGGGGCGTACCAGATACCACCTACTGCAAAGCCCGACAACGCAGCTACCAAAATAGCCGGTAAATTAATTTGTGCAATGTCCATACATTAAGGTTTAATCACCTGAATGTATAAATAATATCTTTATAATCAAATACTTACTTAACCGTAAACCTGTAGATGTATCTGCCCAAGTTACCTTCGGCATCAAAACCTTCTATTGTTGCCCGGTAAGTGCCACGTCCGTCGGCATTGTAAAAATCAACAGAAGTTGCACCGGTAACTTTATCTGTTTTAACTTTAGGGCTCCAGAAAATAGTGCTCCGCAGATCGCCGCCAAAAGTGCCCTGTTTTAATACGTCGTATTTTGGGGAATAAAATTCTTTAGCTACAGCATAACCAAATCCGTTATAGTTTAAAATGTTACCCTTTGGTATCATTTCTTGTAATTGCGCAAAGCTTATTTTTTCGCCTTTTGGCGTTTTACGGGTAATAACGGAAATAACCCCGTCTGATTGATAAGTACGGTTGATAGAGCTTACACCGTCAGATTTAAATATTTCAATATTTTCTACATCGGCACCGCTAATGGTATTTAAAAAACCAAAATCTACCGGTCTGCCATTCAGAAACACCTGCAGCGGGAGCTTATTAGGATTAGAAATGTTTTTGGAAAAATACAAATTGTTGTTTTCTACAACTATTCCTAATAGCATACCCGGCAAACACGTAAACAAGGTTTGGCAATCTTTAAGGCGTTCAGCCCGTATCTCCTGATCTGCTAACATTGACAGGCCATTTAACGACGAATAATCTGTATGACTTGGCTTTTTTACCAGCGATGTTGCTTTAATAGTAACCTCTTTTAAAGTGTGTGTATTATCATATTGCCTTTTGCTGTTGGCTAACAGAGTTTTAAAAGCACTATCGATGTTAGTGATCTCATCAGGGGCATTGATGTTTCTGGTTGCCGGCTGGTATGGGTCGCCGTTCGCGCTTATCATCAGGTCGCGGCTGTTAACATTGCCGCGCGCATTTAAAACTATTTCGGCCGAATCCGGGAAATCAAGTTTTGAAAACTTATAGTTTCCTTCCATATCTGTAACAGTTTCCTGGAAGAATCTTTTTGCCGGGATCTGCAGGCGCAAATTACCACGAGATATAGGCATGCCCGACTTATTGCGTAACATACCGCTTATTTCTAACCCGCTTTGCTCGGGTTGCAAAGCAAGTTGTGGTACTTTATTCAATATAATATTACGATATGATATGCGCCGGTAACCTTGTGTAAGCATAAGCACATCCAGATCGGCTGCTGCATTTGTATTTTTACTGAGGAAATAATAGTTAGGTTTCTCTACATACCCTTTCAGATCTGATGTTAATAAAAGGTTAGACAAGATGGTTGTTTCGTTATCTTCATCATAAGGTAGTTTGCTTTCATCAATAACCGAGATAGAAAAATCTCCGGCAACGGGTGCTACGCCTTTTTTTGCAGCTACCTGCAAATGAACTTTTTGGCGTGTGGTATACGTTTTTTTATCTGATGATAAGGCAAGGTTCAGCGCATCATTACGCTGAATAAAAATTATTCTCTCTGCAAGGATAACACCTCGTTCGCTCATTAAACTAAATTGAACTATACCGGTAGGAAATTTTTCTTTAGGGATAGAAGAAACAGCGGCCTGCTCGTTTAATGCTGTCTGCGCCGCAAAATACACAGCGCCACCGTTTTGTGCTAATATGTAATATAATTTACCCTGGTTAGCTTTATAATAGGGGTCATTGGCACTTATTTTTATACTAATGTTTGCTGCATCGGTGTTTGTAACGGCCAAACTTATGCCCGATGGTTTTATGCGCGGTAAGTCGTACGAGGCGGTTGAGCCGTCAGGAAAACTTACATTGGCTTTGTAAGTTTTACCATCTTGCGGTGTTAAACTGAAAACGCCCATCCCTAAATGCTGCGATTGTAACTGGGCAACAGTAGCGCCGGTATTGTCAACTACGGTGCCTTTTACATTTGTACCCAAGCCGTTGGCGTCGATTGCCTTAAACGCAATTTTTGAGTCTACGCCCAGTGTTAGCTCGCCACCTTCAGG
>JAESTD010000217.1 GCA_016763755.1 Mucilaginibacter sp. | reverse complement strand
TTCTAAAGCCCCTCTCCTTTGGAGAGGGGTTGGGGAGAGGCTAAGGTTAGGTGGCCGAGAGGCGAGGCACGGGTCTGCAACACCCGCTACAGCGGTTCAAATCCGCTTCTAACCTCAAATAGTTTTAAGAAAGGCGGGGTGGCCGAGTGGTTAGGCGGGCGTCTGCAAAACGCCAAACAACGGTTCGAATCCGTTCTCACGCCTCATTTAATTTCTCTTCTCAGGTTTATAATTGGTTCAAAGTGCCCCTGCCCATCAGGGGCCTTTGTTTTTTTGACCACTGATTCTTGACCGCTGATTTGCGCTGATTTTTTTGATTGCTGTGATTTTTTCTGAACCGTGATTTTCTTGATTTGAGGATTTTTTAATTTGAGGAATTATTTTAAGATCCGTTGGTTGGAAGAGTACAATCTTGTGGCAGGCAGAGCCTGTCTGAGACCTTTTACGCTTAAAAAGGATTGACAGGCCTGGCATGGCAAGGTTTATTAATAGTAAAGGCCAGACTAATTAGTCGGGCCTTTACTATTAAGTGGGCGTGATAATTAATTCACATCAAACCATAGTTTGGTGGTCAATGCGTCAGCACCCTGGCTGGCTACGGCTGCTTTATAACTTGTTCCGTTAAGCGATTGCTCGGTGCCGGGATAAATAAAACGCAACGGGAATTTTCCGCCAAGTGTACCAGCTACAGCAGGTGTTAATTGTGGATAATCTAACCTGCGCCATTCGGCAAAGGCTTCCAATCCCTGGCCAAATAAAGCTATCCATTTTTGATCGCCTATTGATTTGCGGTAGTTTGCCGCATCATAAGCCACGCTGCTTTGGGCCAGGTAAGTGCTTATATCTGCAGTACCTACACCATACTGCGTTAATGATGCTGTGATAGCCTGTTTGTAAAGATCTGCGGCATTGCCTGTAATCAGTCCTCGCTGTGCAGCCTCGGCCTGATCAAATAATACCTCGGCGTAGCTGATGATAACAGCCGGTGCACTCGGTGCTAAAAAGTATGTGCCGGGTTTAGATGTTTTGGTAAAACCGTAGCTGCTGGCATCGCCTACTAATAAACCGTTTGGCAAGCCTACATAGGTCTGCGGTGTCGCATCAGCAGTTTTACTGGCGTAAACAGGTAAACGCGGATCGTTTAAAGCAAACAGTTTGTCAACAATAGTTTTACTGATGCGGTAGTCGTCCCTGGTATCAAACAAATTGCTGATGGGGTTTTGGTTGGGCGATGTTGAGTAAATCAACTGCGCAATCTCTGCATTGCTGCTTATGTAGCCACTACCTTCAGCTTGTACATCAGCTAATACTTGTCTGGCTTTTTCCGGTTCGCGGTCGGCAATCCTGAGCGCTATGCGAAGGCGTAACGAGTTGGCGAATTTTTTCCAAAGTAATATCTGGTTGCCTTTTCCACCGTAAATGATATCTCCTAAGATAGCAGGTCCCGACGGATTTAATGAGGCTTGGGCTGTTTTCAGATCTTCTAACAGAGCAAAATAAACATCTTTCTGCTTGTCATAAGCAGGCGTAAGGTACTCTTTGATGCTCGAGGCCTGCGTGTATGGCACATCACCATAGTTATCTGTTAGTAACTGAAACACCCATGATCGTAATACTAACGCCACACCTTTGTAATTAGGGTTGGCCTGTGCGTCGGCAATTTTTATAAGCGAGTTAAGATTTACAATCCCTTTAGTATAGCCTGTTGTCCATAACTCATTGAAAGAAGTGTTGGTGTAGATGTACCTATCCGGATCTGTGTATTGAATTTTCGACCAATTCTGGATCCACAGTAAACTTGCATCCATGTTGTTGGCCGTACCCCAGTAAGTATCTGCGATGGCTTTTGTTACACCCGTAAGCAAGTAATCAGGTTGTGCTGATTCAGACCCGTTGGGGTTTTTGTTTACGTCTTCCAGCGTTTTTTTGCACGATGTTGCCGATAGTAACAAGGTGCCAGATATGATGATGGTTATATATTTAAGTTTCATGTTTTTAGAATTTAAGGTTTACGTTAAAACCAAGGTTACGCACGGTTGGCAGCGTCAAATCTTCCAGACCTTGCGCATTACCGGTATTAAAGGCCGTTTCAGGGTCGATATTTGGCACATTTTTATGGATGATCCATAGGTTGCGGCCAACCAATGATACCGTTGCCGATTGCAGGCCGATACCTTTAACCCAGGCAGCAGGCAGGGTATAGCCTAATTTTACTTCACGTAGTTTAACGTATGATGCGCTGTAAACAAAGGCTTCATCAAAATTGGTAAAACCTTTGTAGTATGATTGCGCCGGGATGATCTTTGAGTTGGCGGAACCATCGGCCTTTACGCCTTTCCAAACCATTCCGTCATCATAAACTGTTTCGCCATTTGGAGCGGCTGCTCCAGCGCTAACCTGCACTGCGTTTGCTGAAGTATTGTTACCCGGATAGTAGTAAGATAAACCGCCATTTTCGGCACCGCGGCCTGGCAGGGTGGAAGCTAATACACCAGTATAAGTACCTGTTCGGTTAGTGTTTGAATAAATTGATCCGCCAAAACGTGCATCAACCAATACGCTCAAATTAATGCCTTTGTAGCTAAAACTGTTGTTGATACTTCCCATCCAATCAGGCGTAAATTTACCAAGCGCTTTTTTGGTATTGTTTACCACCGGGGTGCCGTTATCGCCAATGATGATCTGGCCTGATGCGTCGCGGGTATAGGATGTTCCGGAAAGCGTTCCGTAGGGTTGGCCAACTGCCGCCAGCACATCAACCGTGCGGTTGCTGCCTAAGATATAGCTTTGCAGGTTGCCTGCGTCATAAAGTGATATAACCTTACTTTTATTACGCGAGTAATTGAAGGTAACATCCCAGTTAAAATCGGTTGTTTTTATTGGTGTTACTGCTAACAATACCTCTAAACCTTTATTATTGATATTTCCGCCATTTATCAATTTAGTGGTAAAACCAGTTGTCGGGCTAACCAATACAGGAAGTATCTGATTAATACTGTTGGTGTTATAAACGCTGATGTCCAAACGTAGGCGATTGTTAAAGAAGCCGGTCTCGACACCTGCTTCTGTAGACGTAGTAGTTTCAGGTTTAAGCGTAGGGTTAAGATCGATGTTGTTGATCAGTTGCTGCGGGTTGCCGTTAAACGGTGCTAAAAATGCATATGTGTTTATCAACTGATAGGGGATAGTTGGTTTACCCACTTTTGACCAACCGCCGCGCAATTTAAGGTAGCTTAAAACGTCGCTTTTAATATCCAGGGCATCTGATAGTATCAAACTACCCGCAACAGACGGGTAGAAATAAGATAAGTTGGCGGCAGGCAAAGTAGATGACCAATCGTTACGGCCTGTCACGGTAACAAAGGCCCAATCCTTATAACCGATCTGCGCCGAGGCAAAATAGCTGCAAGTTTTTGATTTGCTGTAAGCGTTTGAAGAAACCAGTGGGTCGCGCGAGTTGCTTAACGAGTATAAGCCGGCTACGGCCAGTTTTGGTGCTATCTGGTCGTTTTGTTCAATAGTATAGGTTTCTATGTTACCACCTAACAACGCATCAAACGTAAAGTCGTTGTTTAACTTTTTTGTGTATTGTAAACGGCCTTCTGTATTGGTTTGGTTGGTGTAATATGCATCTTCTTCGTACGAACCGAAAGGTGTACCATTGGTGCCGTAAGATACCTTTATTTTACGCCTGTCGTTAGAGTAATCGGTACCACTCCGCAGGTTGGCAGATAAGCCATCGATAATTTTATAGTTCAACTCTACACTACCCAGGAAGTGGTTTTTGAACTGACCAACTGTATTTTCGTTAGCAATAAAGTATGGGTTGCTGTAGTAGCTATTGTTCCAGTTAAAGGTGTTACCGTTGGCGTCTCTATAGTTTTTTAATGCGCTAACATCAACCTGGCGGCCAAACCAGGTAAACTGCAACATGGTGCTGGTGGCACGGCGGCCATAAGTGCCCGGTAGGTTGCCTGCATCATCCTTAATGTAATTGGCAATGGTAGTTACCGTAAGTTTTTTGTTAGGACGGTAAGTTGTGTTCAATGCAAATGTGTTGCGGCCCAGAGAAGAATTAGGTACCACACCGGTTTGATGCAGGTTGTTGTATGATATACGATAATCAAACTTCTCATCGCTGCCGGCTAACGCTATACCGTTGTTAAGCGTTACTCCTGTATCGAAAAAATCGCGTACATTGTTAGGGTGGGCTATAAACGGCACCGCCTGCCCGTTAGAGTTAAATTGAGGAATAAGCCTGCCATCCAAACGAGGCCCCCAGCTTTCGTCAACGCCATCATTTATGCCTCCGCCCTTACCATCAACGTAGCTGAATTTGCCATTAGCACCTTGTCCGTATGAGTTTTGGTAGTCAGGAAATACTTTTAACGTAGCAAAGCTGGTGTTCGAGTTTACGGTAATACCCAAGCCTTTTGCGCCCTTGCCTGTTTTTGTTTTAACGAGGATAACGCCCGCCGCTGCACGCGATCCATATAATGCAGCCGCATTTGGGCCCTTTAGCACAGTGATCGACTCGATATCCTCAGAGTTAAAATCTGATAGTGGGTTAGGGAAATCCCGTGAACCATTGGCGCCCTGATTTTGAGTATTATCTACCAAAACACCATCAATAACAAACAGGGGTTGGTTATTATTAGCAATAGAAGTTTCTCCGCGAATAACGATACGCGCCGACCCCATATCGCCCTGGCTGCTGGTTACGTTTACACCCGCAATTTTGCCTGACAAAGAGTTGATGATGTTGGTTTCTTTTGCTTCAGATATATCCTTTGATTTAAGGCCTTGTACGGCATAGCCTAATGATTTTTTATCCTTGCTGATGTTTAAGGCGGTTACTACAACCTCGTTGAGTGAATTAGGCGCCTCAACCAAAACTATTTGCAACGGGGCATTGCTTTGCGAAATTGTGATGCGCTGAGTTGTGTAACCCAGGTACGATACCTGCATCACGTCGTTTACTTTAGCATTAATGCTAAAGCGGCCCTGAACATCTGTTTGGGTACCGTTTGTACTGCCTTGTATGGCTACGCTTACACCGGGCAGTGGTTGCCCGTCTGCCTTGGCGGTAACCACACCGCTTACTTTAAGCGATTGGGCCGAGAGGTGCTGCACAATAATTACCGGCAGTAATGCTACCAGTAAAAGTTTGTAAATTTTTGACATGTTTTGCTGTGAAATAAGTTTTGAAAAAGCCCATACTTCTCCTGTTTGCCGCACAAAACCTCGCGGGCAGTTAGAAATATGAAACGTGAATTAAAAGGTGGTTTTAAGCTATTGCGTTAACAGCAACAACAACACATGCCTTGCATTTGGCGGCATGCTAAAAGGGCGGTGATGGATAAAGACTTAACAGGTTGCGTAAAAGCAGTTTTCATGGCTGTTGTAGGGTATTAATATTCTGTTTGTCTTTTTAGAAACTTACCAGTTAGTACCGGTTTGGGTTAGCAACATAATGCTGCAGTCGCTTATCTTTCTTTCCCGTATGCGGGAGAGCAGGATTTAGCACCTTTCGCCAATAGGGGCAGAGGTTGCTAAGACGTCAAAGGGCCATTCCCTCGGTCTTTCTGGATAAGTCTTAAAAAGAACTTCGCTGCAAATATAAATGAAAAATATATAATGTCTACGTATTTTGTAGTTATTTTTTGATATGATATTATTTTGACATAAAAAGCCCTTTTTAAGTTAAATAAAGCAGTTTTTATTTTCGCCCGTGTCTCGGCTTAAATGTTTACCGGTATTATTCGGCACTTATAAAAATTTTATTTATCGTTTGATATTATACATTTGCGGCATGAATACCCGGTTAACAGTTGAAAAAATTGGCGGCACCTCAATGAGTGCCCTTAGTGATGTAATAGAAAACATCGTGTTTTATGGCGATTCGCCTTACAACCGCATCCTTGTTGTATCTGCCTTTTCGGGCGTTACCAATTTTTTGCTGGAGAACAAAAAGACAAAGGCACCGGGTGTTTATCATCGCTTTGCCAAAGGTGAGGACTACCGCTCTGCACTTACCGAGGTATCTGTTGAATTGAAACGCCTTAATGAAGTGTATGCACCGCTCGGTTTGGACGTTGACTGGGCTAACGACAAGATAGACCAGCATATGGCCAAAGCCATTGTGTATTTGGATAGTGCCTCTACCATGCTGGCATCGGGCTATCTTAACGAGGGCGTGCTTTTGGCCGCACGTGAGATACTGGCATCCATCGGCGAAACACACTCGGCCATGGTACTGGCTGCTATCCTGCAAAGCAAAGGTATCAATGCTGTTTTGGTTGATATGGCCGGTTTTGATGACTCACGTGCCATGACCATTGATGAGCGTATACAGGATGCTTTCTCTAAAATAGACCTGCCAAACAGCATCTGCATTGTTACGGGGTACGCCAAAGGTACCGAGGGCATTATGCGCGAGTTTGATCGCGGCTACTCTGAGGTTACTTTTAGCAAAATTGCGTCGATCCTTAAACCCGATGAAGCGATTATCCATAAAGAATACCACCTATCAACCGCCGACCCTAATATTGTAGGGATCGATAACGTGCATCCGGTAGGTAACACTAACTACGATATTGCCGACCAACTGGCTGACGTGGGTATGGAAGCCATCCATCCTAAAGCTGCAAAACCTCTGGAGATGGCGGGTATCCACCTGCGTATCAAAAATACTTTTGAACCAACCCACCCAGGCACACTCATTACCCGCCAGTATGTATCCCAATTGAAAAGGGTAGAGGTAATTACGGGCACCGATAAACAGTTGCTGATTGATATTTACGACCCACTGATGACCGGTAACGTAGGCAGCGATTTAATTATCATGGAGATATTTGCCGCGCATCAGGTGAGTTATACATTTAAATCTACCAGTGCAAACAGCATCTCTATAGTTATCTGGGAGAACGATTTTAAGGAAGGCCTGATCACCGACCTCAAAGCCAAATTTGAACGTGTAGCTTATGAAGCGGTTTCAATGGTATGCTTGCTGGGCACCAATATGGATCAGCCTGGCTTATTGGCCAAAAGCACCGCGGCCCTTGCCCGTGATGAGATCAATATCCTGGCAGCAGGTTTGGCTTACGGTCGTGTAAATATACAGTTTGTTGTTCCGCGGGATCAGTTTAAGGCATCTATTGTAGCACTTAACAAGGCTTTGGGATAAGTTGGAGTTAAAGCAGTTCTATGTAGCCCTCAGTTCCGTTCACGCGAATCATTTGCCCGTCTTTGATCAAACCGGTGGCGTTTTCTACGCCTACTACTGCGGGGAGGCCGTATTCGCGGGCTATGACGGCACCGTGGGTCATTAAGCCGCCAACCTCGGTAACCAGGCCTTTTATTGATGTGAACAATGGCGTCCATCCCGGGTCGGTAAATTTGGTGATTAGGATATCACCGTCATCAAATTGTGCATCGTTTATACTGAACAATACACGCGCCCGCCCTTCAACTACACCGGATGAAACCGGTATACCGGTCAGTGCATTTTTGGGCAAATCGCCTCGGTAATAACGACCGGTTATGATTTCGCCGTCAGATGTGATCACCCGCGGCGGCGTAAGTTTTTCATGGAGTTGGAACTCCTCTTTGCGTTTATTGATGAGTTCGGTATTAACTTTGTTCGTATTCACCAAATCACGAAGTTCATCAAACGTTAGGTAATAAATATCTTCTGTTTGGCGGATAACGCTTGCCAGTTTCAATCGCGCCGCTTCTGTTAATAGCGCTTGTTTGTAAACCCAGTAACGCTTTATAAAACTGTATTTAGGGTATTCGCGAAAGCCTACCAGATTGCGCAGTATCTCAATAACCTGTTTGGCGTCTGCAGCTTTTTGTTCACCGTCGGGCAATTGCCTTAAGCGGCTGAGGAGATTTTGTTCTTTACTACGAGCTTCCTGCAATCCCTGTTCAAATTTCTGGTTGCCTGCACCAGGCGAGGAGTTTTTAATGTTGCTCAACAGTAAGGGGATAAGTGCGGCGGGTTTCTCGCTCCATCGTGTGCGTGTAATATCGATCTCGCCGGGGCAGCGTGCGCCATACTTATCAAGGTATGCATTAATTGCTGCTTGTACCTCTTCACCGCCTTTAAGCTTGGGCAAACCGTCTAAGAACTCTTCACCTTTTAAGTCTTGCAAATACATGATCACTTCGGGATAGGTCCGTATTACATCTGCAACATCCAATAATTCCAAACCCATTTCGGCAGTGATATTATTAGGTGCCGATTGCGAAAGTGTATCTGCCGCGTTTTTTTCGCCCAGCCAGTGCAGCATGTTCTCGTTAAGCCATCGGGCGGCGTTCATACCTGCCATTATCACTTTAGAGCCTTGTGGATCGTGCAAGATCTTCTTAAGGGTATTGATATCATCCAGAATAAAACTTATCAAATTTGTGCCCGATCTTCCACCGATACGCTGCTTCAACTCTGCTATTGAATGATCATTACGTTTTATCAGTTCATCAATTATATCGATGCCATTTTCAGCTTGTAATACAATGTCCTTTGCCGAAAGGCCAGTGTCTGTTTTAGTCAGCCTGGGTTCTATCGTGTTCTCCTGTGTGGGTTTCACAATATCTCCGCGTTCTATCAGCTTAACCAGCGCATCTTTTATCAGCGGATCATGCTGCTCCATAGCATCCAGCATAGCCACCCGACCGGCAGCCGACGATATGCGCGGCAGTATATCCACAAATAACCTACCTGCGGCTCTGTACATGGGTATAGATGCGATCATTTGGTGCAGGGATAACCCTAACGGTTTCATGGCATCGGTCATCA
>JAESTD010000216.1 GCA_016763755.1 Mucilaginibacter sp. | reverse complement strand
TTAACTCCCCTTGCAAGTGCAAAGTTAACTGCTATTGCCAATACAATTACAGTTACCCAGGAATTAACATAAGTAGATCTTTTCACCATATAACATACATTGTTGCAAAAGTATAAATAAAGTCTGCATCAATTTATAATCAATACAGATAAATATTACTTTTAACAAATTTTAACAAAAACAAGTTTTATCAGTTAGTATGATTAATAGACTTATACGCCACATTATAGTTTAAGTTATGATTGTTTTTTAATTAGTTTTGCATCGATTTTAAAATAACAGTGTCAAGTCATAAAGATCTACAACGACTATCGGCTGCAGGGCTGCTCATTAGTTTAGGAATAATCTACGGTGATATAGGTACATCACCATTATACGTGTTCAAGGCAATAGTAGGGTTAGAGCACTCATCCAATTCACAACCATTAACGCAAGCGCTTGTATTAGGTGGGGTATCTCTCATCTTCTGGACGCTCACCTTACAAACAACACTTAAATACGTAGTAATAACATTACGTGCCGATAACAAGGGCGAGGGTGGTATATTCTCGCTTTTTTCATTGGTACGCCGTAAGGCCAAGTGGTTAATAGTGCCGGCAGTAGTGGGTGGCTGTGCGCTTTTGGCCGATGGTATTATTACGCCGCCAATCACCATTTCGTCGGCAATTGAGGGTTTAACGGTGTACTATCCACATTTGCCAACGGTGCAGATCGTGATTGCTATTATTGCCGGTTTGTTCATCATTCAACAGTTTGGAACCTCACTGGTGGGTAAGGCTTTCGGGCCGCTCATGTTCCTGTGGTTTACCATGATGGGCGTGCTGGGTATATCATACATTGTGCAGATGCCAATGGTGATCAAAGCGCTTAATCCATTCTACGCCTTTGAACTGTTAACCTCAAACACTTACGATGCCTTTATCATATTAGGTGCCGTTTTCTTGTGTACCACGGGTGCCGAAGCATTGTATTCAGACTTGGGGCACTGCGGCCGTGATAATATCCGCATTAGCTGGATCTATGTAAAATCATGCCTCGTGCTAAACTATCTTGGTCAGGCTGTGTGGTTGTTGCAACATGAGGGTAAGGTTATAGACCTGAGCGTTAACAACCCTTTTTACAAAATAATGCCCGATTGGTTCCTGATCTATGGTATCGGTATAGCAACCATTGCCGCGGTAATTGCCAGTCAGGCTTTGATATCGGGATCATTTACACTGATAGCCGAGGCAGTACGTTTGAACCTTTGGCCTAAGGTAAAGATCAATTATCCATCAGAACAGAAAGGACAATTATACGTGCCCAGCGTTAACTGGCTGCTTTGTGCAGGCTGTATAGGCGTGGTGCTATTGTTCCGCCACTCAAGCAAAATGGAAGCGGCTTACGGTTTAAGTATTACCGTTGCCATGTTGATGACCACCATATTGGTGTCCAAATTCCTGCAGAGGCGAAAGGTGCCTACCTATATTATCGTATCATTCTTCGTAATCTATTTAGGCATAGAAGGTATCTTCCTGCTGGGTAACCTGGTTAAATTTGTACATGGTGGCTGGTTCACTTTGTCTATTGGCTTGATCCTGTTCATCATTATGTGGACATGGCATATTGCCCGCAAGATCAAAAACCGTTACGTTAAGTTTATTGAGATTGACGATTATTTCAGCATCATTAAAGAAATGAGCGAAGATGAGACCGTACCTAAGTACGCCTCACAACTGGTATACTTAACCAGCGCCAATTTTAATTCCGAGATAGAATCGAAGATCATCTACTCCATATTGCAAAAACAACCAAAACGGGCCGACGTATACTGGCTGGTACACGTTGATGTGGTGGATGAGCCTTACAAACGCGAATACGAGGTTGATTTCCTGGTACCGGGCAAACTTATTCGTATCGATTTTAAACTTGGCTTCCGCGTTGAACAACAGATCAACCTGCTGTTCCGCAAGGTAGTTGAAGACCTGGTTAAGAATGGCGAGGTGGATATCACCAGCAAATACCAATCGTTAAACAAACATAAAATTGTAGGCGATTTCCGTTTTGTGGTGATAGAGAAAGTAATGTCTCGCTCGCATAATTTGTCGTTGTACGAGAAAGCCGTGATGTTCATCTACGGGCAATTGAAAAAGGTTTCCCTTTCAGAAGAACGCAACTTTGGCCTGGATCTGAGCTTTGTAACGGTAGAGAAAGTACCGTTGATGCTTACATCTCCGGATGCAGTGAGCATAACAAGGGTAAAATCGTAAAGAGAAGCCTCCGCCTGATGAAGGGGAGCCTTTGAAATGCATACTTAAAAGAGAAAGCCCGATGTGTGAACATCGGGCTTTCTCTTTATTGCCACCGCGTCATTGCGAGGTACGAAGCAATCTCTATTAGCCTCGCCCTGCCCTCTCCGAAGGAGAAGGTTCTGAAATCGCTTTCTTTTCAAGTCCTCTCCTTTGGAGAGGATTTAGGTGAGGCCTCACCAATAAAGCGTTAGTTTACACTGACAAAATCACGTCAGCGTTCACGAGTGTTCATGAACGTTCACGGTGTTCATGAACACCAGATACATAAGAGAATAAAAAAATCGTCTAATTCCTTAAAATCGGAGTTCAGATTATTCCTTCTTATCCGAAAACAGCGCTTCTGATTTTTGTTTACCCAGCACACTATGCTTGTACCCATAGCTGAAGTAAATAACCAGGCCAATTACAAGCCACGCAAGGAAACGGATCCAGCTTTCGTACTCTAACTCGGCCATTAGGTAAAAACAGCTTAGCAAGCCTAAAACGGGTATCAACGATAGTTTTTTGATGAACGCGAATACCGTAAGCGTAAAAGACAATATCAGAAATAAAAAGTATGGAAACTTGTGGTGCAGTGCCTCACCCTCAAACAAATTGGCTATCCAATGACGGCCAAAATATACGCCGATGATGAACATTGCAGGTACGATGAATTGTGAGTTAATGTAAGGCAAATGGAACTTACCTTTAACAGCAGCCTCGCGCGGTAAAAGCAATACACCGCCACAAACCAATACGAACGCGAACAGCGTGCCTATACTGGTTAGGTTGGTAACCTCGGTTAAGTTGAGGAACAGGGCGGGTATCGCCACCACAAAACCGGTAACCACAGTAGCAAACGATGGCGTATGGAACCTTGGGTGGATACGTGAGAATGCTTTAGGTAGCAGACCATCGCGGCTCATGCTCATCCAAATACGCGGCTGGCCCAACTGGAATATCAACAATACACTTGCGGTAGCAATTACAGCACTAATTGATATTACATAGCTGATATTTTTCAATCCTACCTTTGCAAATACAAAAGCCAGTGGGTCGCCAACCTGGAGGTCTTTATAGTTAACCATGCCGGTTAACACTAAGGCAATCAGGATGTATAATATTGTACAGATCACCAGCGAATAGATCATGCCTTTAGGCAAATCGCGCTGTGGGTTCTGGCATTCTTCGGCAGTGGTTGATATGGCATCAAAGCCAATATATGCAAAGAAAACGCCGGATACCCCTTTCATTACTCCGCCAAAACCATTAGGTAAAAACGGGTGCCAGTTAGCCGGTGTAACGTAAAAGAAACCGATGATAATAACCGCCAATACCACCGCAATTTTTAAATAAACCATTGCATTGGTAGCCTTCTTGGTTTCGCGGATACCTATGTAAACCAGATAGGTGATAATGATAACAATAAGCAGGGCAGGGATGTTAGCTATAAGTTTAAGGTTGCCCACCCCCGGCGCGTTGGCCCACGCTTCCGCAGCATGGCGCAGGCGATCGGTAATATCAGCGGTATGGCCACTTGCAGTAAGCTCCTGGATCTGCTCGTGAGCCTTAAAGGCCGAGAAGTAATCTAAAGTAACCCAAGCCGGCAGATGGATGTGAAAACCCTCTAATAGGTTCACAAAATACTCACTCCATGAAATAGCCACGGCTATGTTACCGATGGCATATTCCATTAAAAGATCCCAACCGATGATCCATGCAATCAACTCGCCAAAGGAAGCATACGCATAAGTGTAAGCGCTGCCCGCAACGGGTATGCGCGATGCAAACTCGGCATAACACATGGCCGAAAAACCACAGGTTATAGCCGTTAAAACAAATAATAAAGTAACACCGGGGCCGCCATTAAATGAGGCTTCGCCGATGGTGGAGAATATGCCTGCGCCCACAACGGCCGCAATACCCATAAGGGTAAGGTCTCTGGTAGTAAGTGCTTTCTGGAGATGAGATGCTGTGCCGGGATGCTCGCTGTCGCTGAATCCGCTGGCTACATCGGCCAGTATTTTTGATACGGACTTTTTTCGAAATATACTTTTCGACATGTATTGAGGTCAGTTTTTCTTTACCACCAAACATAACCATTTTTTTGCATTGAAAAACTATATACCTTACTTTGTGCCAATGAACACCGGCGCTAAAGACGTTTTATACAGGGTACGTACCCTTTTTATCCCTTATGTGTTTTTGCTATGCGCCTGCCTCGTCATAAAGTTGCTATACACCCGCTCTGAGATCTATTTTGCTGTAAATAAGCACTACACCGATTTTTTAGACAGCGTTGAACCATACATTACTCATCTGGGCGATGGCTGGACGATGATAGTGCTTGCCGCCTTACTTTTATTATTTAGTTACCGGGCAGCGCTTTTAACCATAACCAGTTATGCAGTTACCGCACTTACCGCGCAAGTATTAAAATATCTTTTTGATTTTCCACGGCCCCGCATATATTTCCAGGATCAGTTAAGTAAAATACACTTTGTAAAAGGCTTGTACATATTGGCTGTGCACAGCTTCCCCTCGGGGCATACGGTTACGGCTTTCTCAATGGCAATGGTGGTTACCTACCTGGTAAAGAATAAAAATTGGGGATTTGCCATGCTGGTTTTCGCTATGATGGTTGGTTACTCGAGGATGTATCTAAGCCAGCACTTTTTTGAGGATGTGATGGCAGGCTCGGCCATCGGCGTATTTGTTACGCTGGTATGGCTTACGTTTTTAGATAGCCGTAAATTTATAAACAGCCCGGGCTGGTGCCGCGGGCTGTTAAATCGTTAGCTATTAAGCTATAGCTCTTTTTTTGCGGGTAACCAGTACCACAACAACAATAAGCACTACAGCTGCACCGCCAAAAATACCAACCTTGGCAATGGTCGACATGCCTTTGGCATTACTTAAATACTGGTCGGTGCGTTTCAATTCAGGCGATACTTTTAACGAAGCGGAGTAAGTTTTATACTCATCTTTTGCCAGATCTTTCCTCAAAGCTTCGTAAAAATATTCGATAGTATAGGTAACGTCCTGAGTGTACACAATGATAAAATTACGCGATTGTACACCCGCGCCTTCATCTACTTCAAGCGTAAATGTTTTGGCTTTCAGGTGGCCCACGGTAGTATCACGCAGGTTCATTACGTCACCGTTACTCTGCCCTTTAATGCCTTTTACATAATCCTGCATAACGTTGTTAAGGTCTTTTTCCTTCTTTAACGGCTCTTTGTTTTCATTAGGAGCGCGTATAATAGTCATATAACCATAAGCACCGTTAGCATTGTATATAGACTGACCAAGGGTATCTTTCTTTGTGTATTTAGCCGGAAGCGAAATAGTGATCAAACTATCCACTTTTACCGGTTTTAATGGTACCAACGCCTGCCCGAAACCTGTAGTGGCAAACAGTACCAAACCTATAAATGCAATTAACTTTTTCATGTTATTATAACCTGAAAATAACATTTAGGTTTTAACAGATATTAAATAACCGCTTTGGCGGTGTTCGTAAACCCCTTATTTACTGATTTTTAACAGGCGTGCTTTATTGTATTGTTGAAGTAGAATAGGGCAGATATTATAAATGATATTGGTAATGATCATCATTACAGAAACCCAATAAAAATCATCCGCAAAAGCCAGAATTGCCGTGAAAATGAACAGTACAAAACACATAAAATGGAAACGCTCATACATTACAATAGTATTGTTGTATGCCGTTGCCTGCTTACGGTTGCGAATGTGTTTGTATTGCGGGTCTCTTCTGCGCGAAAGCCGGTTGGCCCAATCGCCATTCTGCACAAATTTGCGAATGAATCTGATGCCGAGCTCCTCATAAAACTTTGGCCGATAACTCAATTGTAATATCCGCCCCGGGATAAGTAAGGATACGATGCTTATCGCGATCGCAATTATCAACCACATCACATCGAAAGCCTTAAACCAGTAGTTGAGCACTGGTGCAAAGCAGATGATGGTCCAGAAGAAGTTGATAAACTGGTTCATGGCAAAAAAAAGCCTTTCTGTAAAGAAAGGCTTTGTGAGGTTTATATCTTATCCATCTCCGCTTTTACAAACTCTGCCAGCTCTTTTACATAAGCTGCGCTAAAATCGAATTTGATACCGGCAGTTTCATAGATCTCTTTAATGGTTTTCGTGTAACCCAGTTTTAGGGCGTCCAGGTATTGCTGCAGGCCTTTCTCGGGGTTCTCTTTGTAGTTTTTCCAAACGGCTATCGCACCCAATTGAGCCATGCCGTATTCGATATAGTAGAACGGCACCTCGAAAATATGCAGTTGTTTTTGCCACAGGTTTTGCTCGGCATTTTCCAGTCCGCTCCAGTCGGCGAAACCGGCGCCGAAAGGTTCGTATATCTTTAACCAGGCCTCGGTACGCTCGGTATCGGTATGGTCGGGATTAGTGTAAATCCAATGTTGAAACTGATCTACCACGGCTACCCATGGCAGGGTTTTCAATACATCATATAGCTGGTCGCGTTTGGCGCGCTTTAATTCTTCTTCGTTATCAAAGTAAACATTCCAATTATCCATCGATATTAACTCCATCGACATAGAAGCCAGTTCGGCAACCTCACTTGGGCAGTGCTTAAAGTCGTTCAGTTCCAGGTCGGCAGTCAGGAAGGTATGCACCGCGTGGCCGCCTTCGTGTACCATGGTGGTTAAATCGCGGAAGGTGTTGGCCGAGTTCATGAAGATGAACGGCGCACCTGTTTCAGATAGCGGATAGTTGTAACCGCCTGGAGCTTTACCTTTCCGACTCTCCACATCGAACAGGTTGTTATCTTTCATTATCTCCAGACGCTCGCCCAGGTAACGGTTAATGTTGCTGAAGCACTGGATTGATTTCTCAATCAGCTCGCCACCATTGTTGAACGGCTTTAAAGCCGCGCGACCGTGTGGGTCTACATCCATATCCCATGGCTTAAGCGCGTCAACGCCCAAAGCCTCACGACGCTGCTCTGCAAATTCGCGCAGCAAAGGCACTACCTCGGTTTCAATAGCAGCGTGGAAAGCGTAGCAATCCTGCGGCGTATAATCAAAGCGGCCTAAAGCCTGGAACATGTAATCGCGGAAGTTCTCGAAACCGGCGTTCACGGCAACTTCGTGGCGCAGACCACGCAGGTGATCGAACAGTTCGTCAAGTTTCTCTTTATCCTGCAAGCGGCGGGCGGTTATCTTCTCCCAAACTTCCTGGCGTTTGGCGCGGTCGGTATCTTTCAAAAATACGGACGCCTGCTCCAATGTATATTCCTTATCACCAATGTGTACCGACATAGAGCCCGTTATCGATTGATATTTTTGCTGCTCAACCTGTATCTGCGTTTGTAACGGAATATTCTCCTCGCGGAAAAGCTCCAGTTGCTTACGCGTGCTGCGCAGCATAATAAAATATTTCTCTTCGTTTAGTTGGTCTACATACTCGCTGGCTACAAGCTTTTTGTTTAACTCATTGTTGTATGGAGCTGTTTTCGGCTCAATCTCTGTAGCAAAGTATTGAAAGCTTTTCAACAATTCCTCGCTGTTGGTATCACAGGTCATGCGGATGTAGCGCCATGCAAAATCCTCTTCCAAAGCTGCCTGCAATTCGCTGCCATCGCGCAGCCATTGCTCCAGTTCCTCAACCGAGTTGATGGCGCGCTCTAATAATTCTTTGTATATCGGTTCCAGTGTTTCCCATTTTATCTCAAGATCAGCCGGAATATAGGTACGTGTTTTTTTGTGGATCATATAATCGATTTGCAGATGTGCTTATGTGCAAATATGCAGATAAGTGTGTAAAGTGTGAAGCCCTTAGTGATAAGTAAAAAGTCAAAAAAAAGTTTGGTTTACTCACCCCGACATTGCTCCGCTCGTCGACCCTCTCTTCGCTGCGCGAAAAGAGGGTGAGAAATCAAGAAAAAAAAAGAACCCCTCTTTGCGTAGCAGAGAGGGGCAGCTAAACTTATGCACTGTGCCATTGCGAGCGATAGCGCGGCAATCTCAGAGGACAAGCACGCTAACCTGCCTATGAGATTGCCACGTCGCTGTCGCTCCTCGCAATGACATAATTTTGAAAAAATAATTTACTCCGGCTTGTAAATAGTCTTGGCTACTTCCTTCATCCCATCCTCATAACTGGTAGGCTTAAAATTAAAGGCGCGTTCAAACTTATCACTGTTGAAAATATAATCGTGGTCGGTTTGGTAATACATTTCAACGGTACCGGCAATTAATTTATTAAATAGGCCTAACAGCTGCAACATAAACTTGCGGATGCGCATAAACTTAGGTTTTACGCTGTAGATACTCGCAGCCAGTTCAAGAAATTGCTTACCTGTCATCACTGGTGCAGTCGGCAGGTGCCAAATCTGGTTATCACTCTCCGGCGATTGCCCAAGCAAATACATAGCACGACCGGCGTCGGGTATATAAATAAAGTTGTGCAGTTTGTTTGGGTCGCCCATCCATTGTGCACTTTCCTTTTTGGCGTATTTGGCAAGCACCATCATATCCAGAAAAGCATTTGTACTGGTGGTGCCATAAAAATCAGGCGCACGGGCTATGGTAGCTTTTATATTGCCTGCCTTTACCTCGTTCATCAACATACCGGCAATGTCTGCACGCACTTCGCCTTTTTTGCTGATGGGCTTGTAGGGGGTATCCTCGGTGATGGGGCCATCCACAAGTCCATACATATAAATGTTATCAAAGAATATCAAACGGGCATCATTCTCTTTAGTTACCTGCATCACGTTGCGCATAATGATGGGCCACTGCTCGCGCCAGATATCGGCATCATAGGTTAAACCTGCGCAAAGGTATATCACGTCAGACCCTTTGGCGGCCTGCTGCAATTCATCCAACTTCATCAGATCTGCCTTTTGCCAGGCAACGTTATCACCCTTTATATCAACCTGCCTGCGACTAACCAAGCGCACAGTTTTATTATTCTTTATCAGTTCATCGGTAAGAGCATTGGCAACCGGGCCACCTGCACCTAATATGGTATGTATCATCGTTTTTCTGATTTGGTATGATACAAATTTGCAGAAATCCTGATGATGAAAACGTTAACTTAAGATAAGAATTTAGAGGTTAGAGATCTGTGATCAGAGATTAGGAGAGTGATCTTAAAGCTCTCTCCTCTGGAGAGGGTTGGGTGAGGCTACACCAATATCCTCTTCCGTATCCGCGACAGCGAAACAGGCGTAATGCCCAAAAAGTTGGCTATGTAATGCTGTGGCATCCGCTGGATAATTTCTTTGCCGTTTTCGAGTAGTTTGAGATAGCGTTCCTCTGGTGTTTGGGTGATAAACGACGCCACACGATCCTCATAGCAGATGAGGTAATGCTCGGCAATCAAACGGCCAAAACGTTCAATCTTGTAGGCCAGCATAGGATTATTGAGCATTTGCTCCCAGGCTTTTTTGCTGATGGTAAGAATAACAGAAGGCTCAAGCGCCTGTATGTAACTGATGCAGGGCTCACCGGTCAAAAAACTTTTATAAGAGCTTACAAAATCGTTCTCAAAACTGAAATAGTTGGTAATGCCCTTACCATCAATAATATGGTAGTATCTTACCGAGCCTGATAGTACAAAACCTACGCTTTTGCACACTTCGCCGGGTTCAACAAAGTATTCTTTCTTTTTTAGTTTTTCTACAGATAGATGCTGGATCAGAACGATCCACTCAGCCTCATTAAACTCTACGTAAACAGCAATCTGCTCACGAAATTGGTTTAACTGGTGGCTGTTTAACGCATCCATACCCTATCTAATAAAAAGAATGCCGCAAAAACAACGCTGGCAATGCCGTTAGTGGTCATAAAGGCGATATTTACGCGGCTCAAATCGTTTGGTTTTACCAGTAGGTGCTGATAGATAAGCATACAGCAGAAGAAAGCGATACCTATGTAGTAAAGTAAACCTACATTCGTATAAATAACCGGCATCACAATAAACGCGGCGGAGAAGATATGCAACACAGTTGAGAGACGTAACGCGTTCACTTTACCCAACCATGCAGGGATAGAGTGCAGTTTTTGGTCGCGGTCAAAATCTTCATCCTGCAGGGCATAAATAATATCGAAACCACTTACCCAGAAAAGAACGGAAAGCGAAAAGAATACCGGCGTTAACGCGAATGCGCCCGTAACCACCAGATATGCACCAATAGGTGCTAACGAAAGGCCCAGACCCAATACCATATGGCAAAGTGCCGTAAAACGTTTGGTTGCGCTATAACCCAGTACTACCAATAAAGCCACCGGCGAGAGGTAAAAACATAGCGGATTAATAAACCATGTTGTTAATATAAATAAAGCGCAGTTGGTCAAAGTAAACGTTAACGCCGCAGCCGGGCTGATTCGCCCTGCCGGGATATCGCGCTGTTTGGTACGCGGGTTTTTGGCGTCGATATTTCTATCCAGGTAGCGATTGAACGCCATGGCCGAGTTGCGGGCAAACACCATGCACAACAGCATCATTACCAGTTTTTGCCACTCAAATTTATGATCGGTAGTGGTAACTGCCAAAAAGAAGCCGATAAAGGCAAACGGCATGGCAAATATGGTATGCGAGAACGTAACGAGCGAGAAATATTTTTTCATTGTTTTAATTCCCCTCTTGAGAGGGGTAAGGGGTGTGTCCTTGTTACAAAGCTACTATTTATAGTGTTCATCATCAAACACGGGCCTTTCAAATCCCTGATTAATGGAATCGATAAAATTAAGCACCTCATCGCGGCCAAAAAGGGTCTCTGCCGAGGTGATGAAAAACTGCGGTGCTTCTTCAAATGATGCCAGCAATGCTTTACGGAACTTGGCAATATTCTGATCGGTTTTAATACTGCTTTGCTTATCGGCCTTGGTAAATATGGTAATAAACGGCAGACCTTTTTCGCCCAGCCAGTTGCAAAATTCAAGGTCTATTTTTTGAGGTTCCAAGCGACTGTCGATCAACACCATTACACATTGCAGGCTTTCGCGTTTATCCAGATAGCTGCGGATAAACTTGTTCCAGTCTTCCTTTTTGCTTTTGGAGATGCGCGCATAACCATAACCCGGCAAATCCACGATGTACCAGTCCTCATTTACCAAAAAGTGGTTAATGAGTTGCGTTTTACCCGGCGTTTGCGAGGTTTTAGCAAGCTCCTTTTTCTGCGTAAGCATATTAATAAGCGACGACTTGCCCACGTTTGACCTTCCGATGAAAGCGTACTCGGGCTTCAACGGCGGCGGCAGTTTGGAGATCTGCGTGTTGCTGCAAATGAAATCGGCAGTTTTGATAACCATACGGCAAAGGTACGGTAAATTGGTTGGAATGTTGGAACGTTGAAAAGTTGGAATGTTTTGAGGTGGGTGATGTTGTAAAGTTAGAAGATTTGAAAGTTGAAATGTTATTTGTTGCAAATAAATGTTTAAACATGTATTTTACAATTGGTCGACAAATTTTTTTTAGAGATCCCTTAACTTTACAACATTATAACCTTTCAACATTCCAATAATGGAGTATAAAATACCCGCCCAAACACGCATAGGCCATGTACATTTAAAAGTAAGCGATCTACAAAAATCCTTAGCTTTTTACCGCGACTTGCTGGGTTTTGAATTAATGACCATGTACGGCGATCAGGCCGCATTCATATCTGCCGGTGGTTACCACCATCATATAGGACTAAATACCTGGCAAAGTAAAGGTGCCCCACCTGCGCCTGAGTATGCACCGGGATTGTTTCATACGGCAATCTTATATCCCGAGAGAAAGGATCTTGCCGCTATCTTCAAAAGACTGATGGATAAAGGCTACCCGTTAACCGGCGCATCAGACCACGGCGTATCTGAAGCTTTGTATCTGGATGACCCCGACGGCAATGGAGTAGAGCTCTATTGGGACCGCCCAAAAGACAAATGGCCTTTAGATGCGCAAGGCAACTTAACCATGTACACCCGCCAGTTGGATGTGCGTGGGTTATTGGCGGAGTTGGATTAAGAGATTAGAGATTGGTGATCAGAGATTAGGCTTGACACTGATCTACTCGTTTAGCATGTATTTATCTACGCCTGCAGCCGGTTTCCGTGTGCTTTGCGGCTCAAAGTAATGCCATAACATAGCAGATACTTTTTTGATGAGGATGCCTGCTTCGTTGTCGGCGGTCCAGCGCTGGTCCTGGTTGTTTTTGGTGATGATGGAGAAAACGTAATCGCCGTGCGGCGCATTTACCAAAACCGTTTCAGAACGCGAGGCATCAACAGCTCCTTGTTTAGACATGGTTTGTACAGATGGCGGTATCTGCGACAGCGCTTTCTCATCCCAATAAATACGGTTTAGGGTGCGGGACATTCGCTCACTTGCACCAGGGCTTACGGCTTTGCCATCATGTATCAGCGTAAACAGCTTACACATTTCATAAGGGGTAGTTACACCCCATCCATAGATATTGCTCATCGCTTCGCGGCCCGCTACGCGAGAGTTTACCCGCATTACCTTAAAGCCATTTGCTTCAAGCCATTGGTTAATATATTCGCCACCAACTAATTCCTGTAACCACAGGCTGGCTGTATTATCGCTCATGGTGATCATTAGCATGGTAACTTTGCTCAGTTGGATGGTATCACCATCCTTAAATGATCCAAGGATGTCTTCCCCGGCATATAACAAAGAATCACGATAGACCAGTTTTTGATTATATTGTAGTTCGCCTTTTTCAATCTTATCCATCACACCGTTCAGGATGCTTACTTTTATCATGCTGGCGGTAGGAAACAATGTATCGGCGTTAATAGCAGCCGTTTTGCCGGTTTTTAAACTATGTACGTAAATGCCGACCCGCCCGTGGAAATCTTTAGTCAAGCTTTGCAATTGCGCAGTTAGTTCGGCATCGGTTTGAGCAAAAGTGCTGAAGGTGGTGATGGTGAAAAGAAAGGTGAGGATGCGTTTCATATTGTAAGTTAGGAAAGATTTCACGGATTCGTTCCTCGCAATGACGCTTGGTGGGGAATCGATTAATCAAACATAAGTCAAATCGTTTGTTATCCTTTTATGTCCAACAACCTCATCGCACAAACTATCCTAACCATGGCAGCAGACCGCGCGCCAAACAAAACTGTTTGCCCGAGCGAGGTTGCCCGCGCTATGTTCCCGGATAATTGGCGCAAACACATGGATGAAGTAAGAACAGTCGCTATTGAGCTGCAAAAGGCCGGTGAAGTAATCATAACCCAAAAAGGCAAGCTTGTTGATGTTGACCACATAAAAGGCCCGGTGCGCATTAAATTTATCTCCCGTCAATCCCAATAATTTTGCATTTTGCAGGCATGTCATTAACCTGGGGTTCCGTTTCCGGATGGTGGTTGCCGTTGTGTTTGCTGTTGGGCTTGCTGTATGCCTGGCTCATGTACCGCAAGCCGTTGCAATTGCAAAAAGGCCTCAGGTATGGCTTGTTTGCGTTGCGCGCGATAGCGGTAACGCTGCTGGCTTTGTTGTTGTTATCGCCGTTAATGAAATCGGTAACTTACCAGCCGCAGAAACCGCTGATATTGATAGCGCAGGATAATTCTGAATCGATAAAGTTGTTCGCCTCACCTAAATCCTCTCTAAAGGAGAGTACTTTGAGTAACTCATTTGAGGCACTCCGAGAGCAACTCGGCGATGATTACGAAGTACACGCGTTCAATTTTGACAAAAACCTTAAAGATGGTCTATCAAAAGGCTTCAACGGCAAGCAAACTGATATTTCCGGCGCACTTAAAAAACTTAACGACCGCTTTGTGAACCAAAACATCGGTGCGGTGGTGCTGGCTACAGATGGACTTTATAATATCGGTGCTGATCCATCTTACGAGGCGAAGAATACTCACTCAAGCATTTACACAATCGCTTTGGGGGATACAACTACGCGTAGGGATGTGCTGGTCAGTAATGTCAACTACAATAAAACCGCCTTCCTGGGAAACGATTTTGAGATAGAAATTTCGGTTGAAGCTTACCAAAGCAAAAACGCACATACACAGTTAACGGTTACTGAGGATGGCAGGAATGTGCATCAGCAAAGTGTGGATATCAGTTCTGCTGCGTTCAGGAAAACCATCCCCATTAAACTTAATGCTGATAAAAAAGGTGTTCGTAAGTTTGTGATCTCCTTATCTCACCTCGATAACGAGCTATCGTATGACAACAATTCCGAAACTATTTACGTGGAAGTGCTGGATGGCAGACAGAAGGTGCTATTAGCTTATGATGCCCCGCACCCGGATATCACTGCGATAAAACAGGCGATAGAAAGCAACCGGAATTTTGAGGTTAAAACCAACCTGGTAAGTGATGTAGCCAAGCTTAAGCAGGCCGATTACACTATGGCTATTCTCTACCAGTTGCAAGCAGGCAGTTATCCCAAACTGCAATCGTTTATTCAAGGTAAGATACCTTTGTGGTTAGTTGCAGGTTCGCAAACTGATCTGCAAACCTTTAGTGATCATCAAAAAGTATTAGATATTTCAGCGAATCGAGCCGAAAGTCAGGAAGTTTTTGCACAGATGGTACCGGGCTTTTCGGCATTTGCTCTAAGTGATTCAACTAAAAATAAATTAGAAAAGTCACCCCCCTTGATAGTACCATATGGAAGTTACAAAACAGGCGATGGTGCGCAGATACTATTAAAACAGAAGATTGGAAACGTAGCTACGGATTATCCGCTTTTAGCCTTTGGCGATGAGGGTGGGCGCAAGGTGGCCGTGCTTGCAGGCGAAGGCTTATGGCGCTGGCAACTGGCCGAGTTCCGCGAGTATGGCAACCATCATGCAACAGAAGAACTGGTTAGTCAGTCAGTGCAATATCTTACTGCCAATGCTAACAGGCAACGTTTTAGGGTTTATGCTTCTAAGAATGTTTTTGATGAAGGCGAGAACGTGCTGCTCAACGCCGAACTTTACAACGATGCCCTCGAATTGGTGAACACATCTGACGTGAAGATCGACTTAAAAAATGAGGCCGGCAAAAACTACAGTTTCCTGTTCACCCGCAGCGGGCAAAGCTACCAACTAAATGCAGGTACGTTACCGGTGGGCTCTTACACCTATACTGCGTCGACAGTCTTAGGCAAACAAGCCTTTAAGGCAGATGGGCAACTGACCGTAAAGCCCCTCAATTTAGAGGCTCATCAAAGCGCGGCTGATCATCAGTTGTTGAGGCAGATGGCCCAACAATCGGGCGGTAAAATGCTTTATCCATCCCAGATCAACCAACTGACTGATCTGATCAAAAAGAACGAGAACATCAAAACCGTTGTGTACGAGGATAAACGCTACAACGACCTTATCGATATGAAATGGGTGTTCTTCCTGCTGCTGGCGCTGGTGAGTGTAGAGTGGTTTTTGAGGAAACGGGCGGGAGAGGTGTAAAGCCTCTCCCCAACCCCTCTCCTAAGGAGAGGGACTTTAAGTATATTGTCTTTTTAAAGTCTCCCCTGTCGGGGAGATTTAGAGGGGGCTCTCTCGTAATGACGGCTTGTGCATTAACATCATGTTAATCTTTCAATCCCATAAATCATGGTTCAAGACAAAACATTATACTTGCATTACTATGAAAAAGACATTCACTCTTCTCTTTGCATTCGTGTTTATTGCCGGGTTTAGCTCCGCGCAGCAGCGACAGTTAAACATCGGTACATACAACCTTCGTAATGCCAATAAAGGCGATTCAACAGCCGGTAATGGATGGGGGCAGCGTTATCCATGGGCGGCAAAACTGATTCTGTTCCAGGATCTGGATATTTTCGGTACGCAAGAGTTGAAGCATCACCAGATAACTGATCTTACAGACAGTCTTCCGGGCTACAAATGGCTGGGTGCCGGGCGTGATGATGGTAAACTGGCTGGCGAGTTTTCGGCTATTTTCTATAAATCAACCCGTTTTCAAGTGCTTAAACATGGCGATTTCTGGATGTCGACTGTTACCGATAAACCAAATAAAGGCTGGGACGCTGCGTTGCCGCGTATTTGTAGCTGGGCACAGTTTAAAGAGATAAAAACAGGTTTTACATTCTACTTCTTTAACCTGCATATGGACCACATTGGTGTTGTTGCCCGCCGCGAGAGCGCTAAGCTCATTCTGCAAAAAATTAAAGAAATGGCAGGTAACACCGCCACCATTTTAACAGGCGATTTCAATGTAGACCAAACATCAGATAGTTACGCGGTAATCAATGATTCGGGTGTGTTGAAAGATACTTACGTACTATCACCAATAAAAATGGCGCCTAACAATACCTTTAACGATTTTAACGCCAGCACCGCGGGTGATAAACGTATCGACCATATTTTCGTTACCAAAAACTTTAAAGTGCTGCGCTACGGCATCTTAACCAATACCTATCATGGCCTTACACCATCAGATCATTATCCGGTTGAGGCAGTGATGAGTTATTAGTTGGAAGTCTCAAGTTTTGAGTAGACACCGTTTACCGTTATTCAGGTCTTCGGCTTCCGACTGTGGACTTCAG
>JAESTD010000215.1 GCA_016763755.1 Mucilaginibacter sp. | reverse complement strand
TCTTGTTAATCTGCAAGTTCAGCCTTTCAGGAATAACAGGATTTCTCCTCGCTGCCGCTCGTTCGAAATGACAATATTTTCTTTTACGGAGAGGTAGTTGGGGAGAGGCCCTTACACCCTTATATAAACCTTATTCTTATCTAATACCTTACCTACGCACCAGCAAATAAGCATATAAACTACTGCAAATAGCAGGGAACCTACTGCTCCCGGCGCTATCTTCTGGAAAAATACGTTATTGACCCATCCCACGGCATTGGTATCGCCAACGCGCACCATCCACAAAGACACAATCAATACTTCTGACAGGATATAAATTGCCAGCGGGTTTTTACCTACGGTGGTAAAGAAGGATGTCCAGCTGCCTTTACTAGCGCGTACTTCTACCAGATATATCAATGCCGAAATGATGACCATATCCAGACCGGTAGTTAGCAGAGTGAAAGGACTTGTCCAAAGCTTTTTACCTATCGGGAAGGCCATACTCCAGAAAAGTGCTATAAAAATAAACAGCGCGCCCATTAGGGTTAGGCGGGCGATGGTTTCATAACCTTTACCTTTTTCCTGAATAAATTTACCGGCATAGTAGCCTACAATTACGTTCACAATGGCGGGCAGCGTGCTCAGGATTCCTTCGGGATCAAAAGCTACGCCTTCGCCGTGATAAAGGTGGGCATCGCCCATTACATATTTATCAAGGTAGGTACCTGCATTGGTGAGCATACCATAAGGTGCGGTAGCATCGCCGTAAATAAGCAGCAGTACCCAATAGCCCAACAGCAGCAAAGCGCTGATAATAAATATCCAGATACGGTTTTTAACAAAATGGATAATAAGCGAAGCAAATATGTAGCACAAGCCAATACGTTGTAAAACCCCTAAAATACGCGTGCCGCTAACAGGGCGAAATGCCCAGCCATCCTTTGCATGGTCAAAAAATGGAAACCACGACATCAGGAAACCGATGAGGCAGATAAGCAGCCCGCGTTTCAATATCCTGTAAATTACCGAACCGGTACTCATGGTGTCAAATTTTTTCATGGTGAAGCTCATGGCATTACCTACGGCGAACAAGAACGACGGGAACACCAGATCAGTAGGCGTAAAACCGAACCAGGCGGCGTGCTCTAATGGCGAGAACGGCGTGGCACCGCTGCCGGGCGTGTTAACAATGATCATGAAACAGATGGTCATTCCGCGGAAAACGTCCAGCGAAAGGAACCTTTCGGGTTTTTGGGTCATATTGGTGGGTGCAATAATTTAAAACTCAGGAAATAATAAATTGATAACCCCAATATATGAATTAAAATATCGTGCTTGCAAACAACTTTATAAATTATTTTAAAAAGTATTTTAAACCCTATCTGTAAGCAAATGTTATTATTTTTGAAAGATGCTCACCATGACCAATCATACCCTTGAGAAACTGGAGATGCTGCTAAAAAGCAGCGGCTACAAGGTGAGGTATGAGAAGGGCAATTTTAAAACCGGTGCCTGCCTGCTGCAAAACAGCAAAGTAGTAATGGTAAATAAGTTTGCCAACCTGGAGAGCAAAATAGCCGCCGTGGCTGAGCTTGCCCGCACGGTAGAGATTGATTATAACCTGCTTGATGAGAAACAGGCTGCATTTTTACACCAACTGAAACAAACCCAACTGCAGCTGTGACCATTACTTTTTTAGGAACCGGAACCTCGCAGGGTGTACCCGTTATTGCCTGCACTTGTGAAGTATGCTTATCAACCGACAAGCATGATAAGCGCCTGCGTACGTCTATTTTAATTGAGGCCGAGGACAAAACAATAGTAATAGATTCTGGCCCTGATTTTAGGTATCAAATGCTGCGCGAACACGTAATGAAGTTGGATGCAATTGTGTTTACCCACGAACATAAAGATCATGTAGCGGGTATGGATGATATCCGGGCGTTTAATTACAAGCAGCAGGCCGCCATTGATATTTACGCGACCGAGCGCGTGCAACAGGGTTTAAAGCGCGAGTTTTTCTACGTTTTCGAAGCCTTTAAATATCCCGGCACGCCGCAGGTAGAGATGCATACCATTGGCTTAGATCCTTTTGATATTGGCAGCGTGCACTTTACCCCTATAGAAGTGATGCACTATAAATTACCGGTACTGGGTTTCAGGATAAAGGATTTCACTTACATCACCGATGCCAAAACGGTAAGGGATGAGGAGAAAGAAAAGATCCGCGGCAGCAAAATACTGGTGATAAACGCCTTGCAAAAAGAGAAGCATATCTCGCATTTTACTTTAGATGAAGCCATTGCCTTTGCGCAGGACATAGGCGCCGAGAAAACTTATTTTACCCACATCAGCCACCGCTTGGGTAAACATGCGGATATAAACCCCGACTTGCCGCCGGGTATAGAGCTGGCTTATGATGGTCTGAAGATCGAAATCTAATCTACGTTATTTTCTTCCAGGCCGCGGCCGGTTTTGTGCTGCAACTCCTCTATACGTTTGGATGCATCTGCTTTGCTCAGTGTTTCGTCAAACTCCTCTCCTGCTTCGTCTGATAATGTTTTAAGGTACGAGTGCTGTGCTCCGGTCATCGGTTCGTGGCCGGTTGTCCATTCATCCGGGTCTTTAATGGTGTTTGAGCCTTTAATGCCGTTATTTTCCTGTTCGTTATTTTTACTATCGGTAGTCATAACAAAATTGTTTTATAAATAAAACGCGGTGTTTAGCTAATTGTTTTAGCATTTATTGCAGTTTCAGATAGATGATATCGTTCAAAATAGCTACATATTTGTTACTATCAGTAGGCTGATGCAGTTGCAACCTTCCCCTTACAACCATTTTGGTATCATTAAAACTTTTGTATTCACCATCCTGCGCCTCAAACAAACCGATATGCGTATTGGGCATATACAAAGGGCAATCAGGAGAAAAATTTATCCAGATAGAGTGCCCCGCATCCTTATCGGCAGAACTGCTGTCGTTTACGAGTGCTGAGAGATGTTTGCCCTGCTGATAAATACCATCTACTTCAATAAACTTGCCATTATAATAATTAAGGCTATCCATCAGGTTACGATAGCTCAGTTTGCGATAGGCATAATCATTGGTACAATCGCTGGTATATACCTGTGGCTTGTGCTTACTGCACGCAGTAAGTATCAGCAAAAAACATATTAGTGATATGGCGTACCCAAAACGCATAAAGCTAAAGATAGGCCTTTTACCTGTTTAAACATTAGCCGTAATAACACTGTTACTCATAATGCTGCAACAATTATGTTAGGTTACATTATCTTAACTTGCGTTAGGTAATTTTACGCCGTAGCACCTTAAAATGAAAAAAAATAGCTTATTACTGCTGGCGTTGCTGGCGTTTTTAAATTGCAGTGCGCAATCTGTAGTTGATACCGTTCAGAAAGTTATCCCCGGTCGTAAGAACAGCATCGCGCAGCAGAAAAAGCCTTATGTAATATTGATATCTGCTGATGGTTTCAGGTACGATTTTGCCAAACGCTACCATGCCGATAATTTGCTGCGCCTTGCCGGCGAGGGTGTAAGCGCATCATCAATGATCCCGTCTTATCCATCAGTAACCTTTCCTAACCACTATGCTATCGTGAGCGGCCTGTACCCATCGCATTCCGGCCTGGTGAACAATACTTTTTATGACCGCAAACGCGACGACCGCTACGCCATGGGCAATAAAGATAAAGTTGCCGATGGTACCTGGTATGGCGGTGCGCCGTTATGGGTACGTGCCGAGCAGCAACAAATGCTTTCGGCAAGCTCTTATTGGGTTGCCTCAGAAGCGGCTATACAAGGAGTTCGCCCAACTTACTACTATGTTTATAACGAACGCATCGGCATTCATAACCGCATACAGGCTGTAGTGGATTGGCTGAATCTTCCGGCTGAAGAGCGCCCGCACCTGATCACTTTCTATTTCCCGCAGGTTGACCATGCCGCGCACAAATTTGGGCCTGAATCACCGGAGACTGAACACGAAGTGCATTTTATTGATTCGGCGGTTAACGAGTTGCAAAAAGCCGTTAAAACAACGGGATTGAAAGATGTGAACTTTGTTTTCGTATCAGACCACGGCATGACCAAAGTTGACAATGAAAACCCGTTGAGCATCCCCGCTGCTATCGATACATCAAAATACGTGATCTCGGGCGATGGGATCCTGGTTGAACTTTACGCCAAAAATAAAAGAGACGTAAATGCTACCTATGAAGCATTAAAGAAAGAAGCCAAAGATTATGATGTTTATCTGAGTACCAACATGCCTGCCCACATGCATTACAGCGCTACCGATGACTGGCATGACCGCATTGGCGATATATTACTAATACCCCATTTACCCAAAGTTTTCAACCTGTGGAAGATCAAAAAAAACATCAACCCAGGTTGGCACGGTTATGATCCGGCTACGGTAAAGGATATGCACGCCACCTTTTATGCCTGGGGCCCGGCATTTAAAAAACATTTAAATATTGTACCTTTCCAAAATGTATCGGTGTTTAACCTTGTGAGCCAGATATTGGGGATAACCCATACCGATAAAATTGATGGAACCGATGAGCTGGCTCAAAAGGTGCTCATCAAAAAAAACAAAACACGTAAATGAAGCTTTCTCTAAAATTATTAATACTAATTATCGTACCCTTTGCTGCATCGGCACAAAATCCTGACGTAGTTAAAAAACATGCCGAAATAGTGGCCAACGCACTTGTAAAAGGCGATTACCAAACAGTGGTTGCGCATACCTATCCCAAAGCAGTTGATATTGCAGGGGGTAAAACCAAAATGCTGCAAATGCTATCAACAGGCATGTCACAGATGAAGCAACAGGGCTTTGCTTTTGAGAAAGTTAGCATCGGCACGCCGGGCAAATTCTACAAAGCTGGTAGTGAGATCCATTGCCTGGTACCGGAGACTATTATAATGAAGATGAAAGAGGGCCGTTTTCAAGGTAACAGCAACCTGCTGGCCGTTAGCGCCGACCAGGGCAAAAGCTGGACATTTTTGGATCTAAATAACGGATCAATAAAAGCCGTTGACCAGATATTCCCGCACTTTAACCATAGCCTGGTGATCCCGCAGCCGCAAAAACCAATTAAACTATAACATAATAAAACTAACGCATCAGCGTAATCAATTAAACCAACGTTACCTTAATGATGAGGCTCAGCTGCCTTTGTGCTATATTTTTCTTTACCATAACTGCCTACGCACAGGATACAACCATGGTTAAACGCCTTGTCAATAAATTTGCCAAGGCTACTTTTAATGGTGATGCCAAAACGGTTTTAGATTTCAGCTACCCGGGATTAATAAAACTCTCTGGTGGGCGCGAGGCGATGGAAAAAATGATAACTGAACGCATTGCGGAATTGAAAGGCCGCGGCGTTATGAAGTTTGAAGGCTGGGTGAACACTCCCGGGCCGTTCTATAACGCGGGCGATCAGCTGCATGTTCTTTTTCCGGAAACTGTCGTGATGAAGATGATCAATGGGCGATATATCAGTCATTCACACCTGTTAGGCATCTCAGAAGATAAAGGCAAAAGCTGGACATTTATGGATGTTGGTAATATGCCCGAAAATGTCCTGAAACGACTGCTGCCTAACTTCAATCCCGATCTGCATATCCCTGCACCAACCCAACCAACGTTTTTCTCCGATCCAACGCAATAGCAAACAATCTTAACTTTGCGTGACTTTTATTTGTACCATATTTACGTAATTTGTTAAAAGCGGTAGCGAAACATTATGCCCACTCCCATCCCAAAGAAAATATTTAGTCGCAGGCACGAGATCTTCGCCGATTTTCTGCGTGAGCTGGATAAACACCTCGACGATGTTTTGAGTGAGCGCCGCACCGATATGTTCGAAATTCGCGACCTGGCGGAGATCTTGCACATCCACCCTACCCATTTAACCAATACTATCAAACAACTCACCGGTAAATCGCCCTGCTGGTACTTTGAGGATAAGTTAATGACCATTGCCAAAGGCATGCTTGAGCAGAACATCCCCGTTAAAGAGATAGCTTTTAAGCTCACCTTTGATCCATCTAACTTCACAAAATTCTTTAAACGTTTTGAAGGCGTTACCCCTAAGGAATATAAAGAACGGATTGCGTCTGAACTTGAATTAGAAGAATTAGGGAATTAAAAGAACCTGATTAATGCCCCCGTCATTGCGAGATACGGCGCATGTAAATTAATTGCCGGCATAAGTAGCCTCTTCAAAAATACTGTGCTTGTCACCATTTTATCTGTGTCTGTCACCATTTTTCGGGAACGATTTTGGCTCACCTTTGTAGTGTATTTAAACACATAACAAAATGAGTACTAACAAAATTGCATTAATAACAGGCGGAAGCAGGGGCCTCGGTAAAAACGCTGCATTAAAAATTGCCTCAAAAGGTATCGACGTAATTATTACCTATCGCGGTAAAAAAGAAGAGGCCGAAGAGGTAGTGAACCAAATTGAAGCAGCCGGCCAAACCGCTGCCGCTTTGCAACTGGATACTTCAAAAGTAGCCAGCTTTGCCGAGTTTAAAACACAGCTAAGCAAGACCCTGCAAGATACCTGGGGACGCGACAGCTTCGATTTTTTGGTTAACAATGCCGGTATCGATGCTGCATCGCCATTTGCGCAAACCACCGAGGAAGATTTTGATAACCTGTTTAATGTTCACTTTAAAGGTGTTTACTTTTTAACCCAAACGCTTTTAAACAACATTGCCGATGGTGGCCGTATCATTAACCTGTCAACCGGTTTAACACGTTTTGCTACACCGGGTTATGCAGCCTATGCATCAATGAAAGGCGCTATCGAAGTATTCACCAAATATCTGGCTAAAGAACTGGGTAGCCGCGGTATTGCGGCCAACCTGGTAGCTCCGGGTATCATCGAGACAGATTTTACCAAGCGCGCTTTTGAAAGCCACCCACAAATGCACGATTTTATCTCTTCCATAACTTCATTGGGTCGCCCTGGTGTGCCGGATGACATTGGTGGTGTAATTGCATTCTTATGTACTGAAGATGCCCGCTGGATAAATGCGCAACGTATTGAAGCATCAGGCGGTATGTTCCTTTAATAGAGATTGGTTGATTAGAGATTAGTAGCTGCGAAAAGTTCAAACTAATAAAACTTCTAAAGCCCCTCTCCTTTGGAGAGGGGTTTGGGGAGAGG
>JAESTD010000214.1 GCA_016763755.1 Mucilaginibacter sp. | reverse complement strand
GAGAAAAGGATTGTTTCGAGAAGAATTGTAAGACTGACTAGAGCAGTCCCGACAGTAACTAGCTTAAGTCGCATCCCATACATCCATGAAAGGGTCACAAACCAGGCTAGTACCAATATGATTATTTCTATCTCCTTTTATAACCAGACCATCTAAAACCACGTTTTGCACGTTAAATAATCTAACTATGGAGTACCCCCCCTGAGCTGATTTTGCTAAGTTTATTACGGAGCCTTTTGGGAATTTTATTGTCTTATTGCTTCCAATGTTTAAGCCTTTATCATTTACCAGAACCGGAAAAGCCGGAAAAGTTAACTGGTCGTGCTTATCTATCGCATCCTGCAGATATGAGGTATAGTCTACAGAACCATCGGTAACATGGTTAGGTGGCAATGCGCTTACTACATCATATCCAAATACCGTTTGCTGATTTTTTTTTGAAGCATTAATCATCTTCGACTTCTCGGCTGTTCTTTTAACTGGTTCAGCCGAAGCTTCGGGCTTATCAGAATCTATTTTAGATTTTTCCGATTTAGCAGAATCGTGCTTCACATTAGCTATTAATGTAGGCGCAGTAAACCCGGAATCGGCTATTTTAGCTGTTTTTTTTGTGTTACTTTCACAAGCAATACTAAAAAAACCAAGCATGGCTAAAAAAGTAGCTGTATGGATGAAAGATGGTTTATACATAGCGATATAATTTTTTATAAATCAATATCAGGTTAGGCTTTAAAGCTTGTGGCGGTTAGCATGATACCCTCTTTTATTGTTAAGGGCATTTGTTTATTTACGGCTTTTATAATCTTTGAATTATCTACAACAAAATCTTCAGTTAGTTTTAAAAGCCGTTCTGAATTAAACGGTAGCCGTAAAAAATCACCGATCTTTGCCATCCCATTTATCACCGATTTTGGGATATTCAAAATTTGAGGTTTAGTGCCAATGGCCGAGCCTATATATTCAACAACCTGCTTGGTTGATAACGACCCATTGTCCGACAAATTATATACTCCACTCTCTAAATCAGAATTTAGTAATTCTATAATCATAAAACACAGGTTTTCGACGCTTAAAAACGACCGTTGATTGTTGTAACTTCCTAAGGGATAAGGAATACCTTTTGATATAATATTATAAAGTAAGTTTAAATTACCCTTATTGCCCGGGCCATGGATCATACATGGGCGAAGTATAAAATACCTTTTACCTTCAGGCATGGTTTTAGACCTGATATAGTTTTCTGCCTGAAGCTTAGATTTTCCGTAGTGTGTTTGGGGCGAAGGTTCTGTTTCTTCTGTTAATTTATCATCTAATAAACTGTCGGCAACTGCCTTAACTGAGCTTATAAAAATAAAAGTTTTAGCGTCAGAGTTCAGGAACGAATCAAAAATCCTTTTTGTCAAATCAAAATTAACCTGATAGTATTCTAAAGGATCAGATGTTTTTTTTAGATCATGGGCTTTGCCCGCCAAATGTATAACGGCGTCTAAATTATTTAAGTTAATAATTGGGTGACTGAGTTGCTGCCTTGATACTAACTTGGTGTCAAAAGATCGATCATGCAAATAAGCGACCAAATTTTTGCCTACAAAGCCCGATGCGCCGGTTATACCGATCATTTTACAAATTGCTTTAATGTTTTACGGTTTATACTCTCTCTCTCTCGATCAAAAAACCAACCGTATTTATTGAAATAATAGATCGCCGATCGTAAGTAAACTTTAAGCGTTTTATATTTTAAAAACGACTTCTTTTCGTGATCATGAAAAACACTTACCACCGGATAGAAGATACATTTTAAACCAAATCTTATTACTCGCCTGCATATATCAATGTCTTCTGTATACATAAAGATATTTTCGTCAAACCCGTCAATTTTCAGGAGAACATCCTGCCTGAAAATCATAAAACACCCCGATAAAAAAGGTGCCTCTATAATGGTGTCGTAGTTTGATTTTTTGAGTTCAAACTCCTCATTTTTCTTTTGTGTAAGTGCTTTTATCGGTATAAACCTTCTGATTAAAAAATTAGATATGGTTGGCAGTAATTTTGCCACGTACTGGATCTCTCCATCGGGATATAATATTTTTGGCATAACAACGCCAACATCCTGATTTTGATACATATATGATAAAATATTTTCAACTACACCTTTCTCGAAATATATATCGGGGTTAAGCACGAGAAAGTACGCTGTACCGGCACCAATGTCTTTGATCGCAATGTTATGGCCGGCACCAAAGCCCGGATTGGATGGGTTATGCTTATAAACTACACGCTCATCAACTATCAGATCCTTTAATACATCAGTTGGAGAATTGTCTATTAAGTAAAGCCTTATTTTCAGCTGCACTGCCAGGAAACTGTCAATGGCAGCCTTAAGCATTTTCCGGTCGTTATTATACAATACTATGGAAGCTGCAATATCAATCTGATTCATTAATTAATACATTTATTTCCCAGCTGTTAGATTCAAAATTATAAGTTTTAATAACTTTTGCAGGATTTCCTACAGCAATGCTGTAGGGCGGGATATTTTTTGTTACAACAGCCGAGGCCCCTATTATACTGCCTTTTCCGATAGTTACTCCCGGGAGGACGGATACGGTTTCGCCTATCCAAACATTATCTTCAATAATTACTGGTTTTGTACCAATTTTCTATCATTGGGCGCTACCAAAGGGCTATCGGGGACGCCTAAATTATCGTAACAACCATGAGAAATGTCGGTAATGAATACCTTACTGGCAATAAGAACATTGTCGCCTATAAATATATTTTCTACAGCGGCAATGTGCACGTAATCATTTATCTGTACGTTCTCACCAATATGGAGGCACTTCTTATCATCTTCAGGAAAAGCTTCTATCCTGCAGTTGAAACCGGTGGTAAATTTTTTTCCTATCGAAATATACTTCCGGTTTCTGATATCAAATGGCAGTCTGATTATCCTTGCCTGCGGAAAAGCCAACCTGGTATAGATCGTTGATATTATCAATTTTATGCTCCCGCGTATCCCGTACCTCTTAATCATTTTCTTGTTTTAACTATTAAAATTCGTCTCAGATATTTTGCTAACGAAAAAACAACCAGAAAGGCATATTCAAAAAAGCCAACTATTTTAAGCTTGTATGCAAGTTTAAGATTCTTTAATTCACCTTTTTCCATTTCTTTCAGGTTTGATGATAAACCTGAAAATCCAAAATGCGGTTTTCCGTTACCCGTTATAACCAAACTCTCGTTTAACAATACACACTTATTATCTTTACAATAACGTATCCAAAAGTCACCTTCTTCAGCATACTTCTGAGTTTCGTCAAAAAGACCAACCTCTTCAAGCTTCTGTTTTTTAAAAATTACGGTTGGGGTAACAAAAAAACCTTGTAAAGTAATAACCTTGCTGATATGGTTGTCAGATGCCCGAATTTTTTAAAGTAGAAGTTCGGAAAGTATTCATCGTTTCTGTTGGTGCCCAAAAAGTCGATATCCGGATAGGTGGTCAAAACTTCAACCTGCTTACGAAGTTTTTGGGGAAGCCATACATCGTCAGAATCGAGCAATGCGATGTAATCGCCTTTCGCTGCTTTGATACCTGCATTACGTGCGGTTGAAACCCCACCGTTAGGCTTATCTATAATAGTAACATTATTTAGACCTTTTGTATCAACATAGTTTGTTAAAACAGCTAAAGAGTTGTCTTTTGCGCCATCATTAACAACAATGATTTCTACTGAGCCCTTATAGTCCTGCTGCAAAACAGATTCTAATGTCCGAATAATGGTGGCTTCGGCATTGTACATTGGAATTACTACCGATATTATCATTTATTAAAGGCTTTAAATAAACTATCAATTTGATGCTGTTCGGTATAAGTTTCTTTTACCATTTTGTAAGCATTAGTTGATATTGAATTGTAAAGTTCCTGATCATTAATTAAAGCTTCAATATGCTTTACGTAATCATCAGGATCGTTAAAATGTGTAAGAAAACCGGTAAAGCCGTTGAGGATGTAATCAACCACACCACCTACAGCATTTGCAATTACCGGCTTTTTCAATATCATTGCTTCCATTACAACTCTTGGCAAACCCTCAGTTGCCGATGGATGTATCAAAATGTCACACGCGTTGAAATACGAAATAACGTTAGGCTTATTAACAATAAACTCTACGTTATCTGATAAATCAAGCTCTTTCACCAAATCCAATAAATATTTGTAAAATCCTTCAGATTCACTGTCTTTATAAATTATACCCGCAAACAGTAACTTAAAATCTACTCCCTTGTCCTTTAATTTTTTGGCGGCTGTGAGCGACGCTAATTGTCCTTTATCTTTTAAAAACCCGCCGGCGTGTAAAATCACAGTGGTATTAGGCCCCTTAATTATATCAGCTTTTTCTTTCGATATGCGCAATTCATCTATTGCGTTTGGTACTACAAACAAATTTTCGAGCTTAGCTATCCTACCGCAGTAAAGAGCTTGCATGGTTGATTGCGAAACACAAAGAAACTTATCCACCCACTTTTTCAGCATAAACCGTTGTATCCCGGAAATTTGTGATTGGATAAACCATCCACGTGCAAAAAACAGCGTACTAAAGGTTTTTTGTGGATAAAACATCAACCCCGACATCACTTTGTAATTATTTATCACTACATAATCGGGAGCAGCAGCTTGCAGTGCTTTGATCGTACCCTTTCGCATTTTTAGCCAGTGGGGCACATATAACAGATAATTTATAAGCTTAGTTAAAACTGAGGCATTGGCAGACCTATTAATTATATAGGGAGTATCTCTTTTGTCAACAATCTGAATATTCAGATTCCGTTTTTCCACATCATTTAGAAAAGGCACGCATGATCCATAAAAATCGATAAGAGTTACATGATGTATTTTAGCTAATCTTTCTGCAAGCTCGACAGTGCTTATCCGCGCCCCGCCATAATCTTGTACCGCCTCTAAAAAAACAATCTTCTTAGGTATATCTGATTTCATGAAACAACTATTTGAAACACTGGTGTTGCTGAATGATCTTTTGTTTAATAATTTAATGGAAAATGTTACTGGCTACTCATAATCCCATAATACAAATCTTCGCGATTAAAATTTTCTTCTTTCGAGAAAACAGAATTATAAGGGTACCAGGTATTGTAGCGGTGAGTACCTACAACTATTTGTGAGGTATCTGTAAAATAATAGATAATTTTTTGAGAGAAAGTAAAAACCAATAAACTTACAACAGCAAGCTTCTTGTAATGAAAAAATAACCGGGTCCTGTATAATCGGTTTAAGATATTGGCTAAATATACAGCCATAAAAATAGAGTAATAATTTATAAATCATGTAAACCCTGAGAATCCGAGTATGATAATAGCCATACAGAAATAAGCGAAATACATTTTTCTAAAAACGGGTTTACCGATAAGGTATCGTTCTGAAAGTAATATTAGTAGTCCGGGAACTAAAATGTAAACGACGGCCAACAATAAAACACCATTTTGATTTAGACTAACTTCAGAATATAAAAAAAAGCGGGTGGAAAGCCTGTCGTTAAATAACGCTAAACTCATTATGGTTTTAAACTCTTCTGGCAGCAGCAATATTATCAGTAATAATGCAGATAGAATGAGCACCGGAACGAGCTTAAATTTTCGATTATAAAGTAATGGTAATATCAGCATGGCGATCGCCGATGAATGGAACAAAAAACCTATTAAAGCATAGAGGTAATATTTATACCATTTTTTTGTTTCCAGAAATGAATAAGACAATAGTAACATGCATATTGCGAGTGATTCGCGCATTATTTCCATATTAAAATACTCATATAGAAACAAATAGTAAATTAAAACTGCAGTAAATTTAAAACTTGTGAATTTTTTGAAAAATTTAAAGATTATTACATTGATAAATATTGCGTGAAGTATCTGAAAGAAAACGAAGTCGTTGATTATAGACTTTGATATTGAAGAAAAAACAAACCACAAGGGATCAAAAGTCGCTGTAGAGAAATCGAAATTTTTGAAATCCCATATAAATGGAATATCCTCAAAACTTTCCATGTAAGTGAATGTATCACCTCCAACTTTATATCGTAAACCGGCAATTGCAATCAGCGAGATCAAAGCCACGTTATAAGACCCTTTTTCAATTAAGCCTGGTTTGCCATCATGTGTCTTAAGAAAGTCGTACTTAAATGCAAAAAATGCAAGCATTATTAATGTTAAAAGATATATCATATCAATTAAATTAGGTTTTCTGCTGATGAAGGGGTTATCATCTTAAAGTCTTTTAGATAGTTAAAGAAATAAAAACCATAAAAAGTGCTTATTGCGCCAATGGTAATAAATTTAACTGGTAAGGATAATACATCATACATAGATAGTACCGAGACGGTTAATGCCGGTAACGCCATCATCACAAACTTTATTATATTGAAAGGTATATGGTAAAGGCTATTTGATACTAACCAACTCACTATGAATAATGTGATATTAGTAAGCATCATTGAATACACTACCCCATATAAACCGTAAACCTTTATGAACAAGTATAAGCTTACGAGATTTATTACCACTGACAGGAAAAAAGTGTAAGACAGATATTTCGTCTTTTCTGTAAACTTTGGCCCAATATCTACTATCTCTTTAAAAATAAAAAAAGCGAAATACATACATAATCCCCCTAAATAAAGATGGGCATCAATAAATTGTTTTGAAGCGACTATCTGAACAATTTCTTTAGCAAAAATAGACACGAAAGCCACAATAAAAAATACCGGACACGAAGTAAGAAGAAGTGCTTGTGCAAACACGATCTTATGACCGGGCTTTTTTTGTTGTTCAAACATAAACGGCGCCCAAGCCATTACAAAGGCTGTGTAAACCAACTGCAAAATAGATGCGAGCTTAAGTGATAGCGAATAGATACCTATTGATGAAATAGTTAGATAGCCAACCATGAAAAAGCGGTTTGCATACGATAACATAATACTTCCGATGCGAGCGGGAAATTGAGGCATCGCGTATCTCAATGATTTTTGTAAATCTGCAGATGATATTTTGTAAACAAAAAAATCTTTAACAGCGTAGAATAAAAAAATAGAGGATATTACGAATGCTATTAATTGGGCATAAAATACACCATAAATGCCTCGTTTAAGCCATACCACAAATACCAGTATAAAAATTACGTTTACAACAACCTTAATCAATACCATCAGGGCAAACTGCATATTCTTCTTTTCATACCGAAGAATTACTAATGCCAGCATCGAATAATTTGTAAACGGCAGCTGCAACGAAGCCCATTTTATAAGATTTGAATATTCTGCCGTTTTGAACATCAATTCAGATATCTGGCGCGAAAAAAGCATAATGGGTATAACAAGCACTAAGCTTAATAACATTATCGCATATGTTATGGTAGATATCAGCGATTTCTTCCTCTCCCCATCATAATCATAATAATACCGCTGCAAGGATGTTTCAAGTTGCAAATGGGCAAAAATTGCTACCACACCAAGCATTACTTGAATAAGATCAATCACGCCAAATTCTGACGTGCTAAAATATCTTGTGTAAACCGGCAGTAGTACAAAAGCAATAAGCTTTTCAATTGTTGATGCTATACCGAATGAAAAAAAAGATTTAATAAATTCTTTCATAATTTATATCGCTGCAATTCTCGAATCAAATCTTTTAATCCAATTTATAACATCATAATGCCGTTTTAATTTATCATCTATTGTGTTGTAGGGTGCCTCGATAAACTCCTTAAGATCATTTATATCATCCTTACCCCATAGGAATATGTTGTCCTTATTATAAAAATCAAAATATTGGATAGACATATTGTTAGTAACCAGTTTCTTTTTGAAAAAAATTGATTCCATAGCTCGTAACGTTAGCCCGCTTTGACCTTGCTGCACATAATCGAAGATAACTTTACTTTCAGATAGCATTTTGAGATATATTGAATAACTCACGGGTGGGTATTTGCTGTTTTTGCCCGGCTTGTCATCAACAATGTAAAAGTTAGGTAAAAGACCTAAATCTATCAATTGCTGTTTAACCTTGTCTAAGCCTGATCGCCTGCCTTTATCAGCGCCTAAAAAGAATAAATCAGAAGAACATTTACTTACCGGCAACTCTATATTGTCTAAATAAAAAGTTGTGTTATAATTTAAATTAAATTTTGCGCAATCCATTTTATCGAATGACCACTTTTCTGCCAGGCTGTCGTCAATCAAATTTGGATCTAAACTTCTAAAAACTGGATTCCAGTACCACAATATGACGCGTATGTTAGGATGGTGTTTTTTGATGTATGGAAATACCTTAGCGTATTTGGAAGAAAATATAATTATCGTATTTGCGCTTTTAATTTTTTTTTTCCATTCGCCGTACCAAAATCCTTCGGGTAGGTTTAACGTCATGAAAATCTTCCTTATAAAGCGCAATGCGGTACTGCTTAGTTTTTTGTATAAAGGAAATGTTAACAGGCCTTTTTTTTTGAAAAACGGAACAAAGTATTCTATAGAATCATATATAATTATTGTTCTTTTGATATCTATACCATCTGTTTTATATGTAGAATCTTCGATTTTATCCATAAAGTTTATTTGCCGCGCTATTATTATGGGCAAGGTTTGATAGATCTACTGCTCACGAATTTGTATAAATGTTATTTTTATACCACTCAACAGCCGTTTTTAATCCCTGATGTATTGAAACTTCAGGTTGGTATCCAAATAATTGGGTTGCTTTAGTAATGTCGGCAAGGCTATGTTTAACGTCGCCTCTTCGCTCTGGCAAGTAATTAGGCTTCGAGTCAATTCCGGTTTCCGTACTAATGTACTCCCAAAGTTGATTTAGGGTTGTGCGTTCGCCAAAGGCAATATTTACTACCTCGTGCTTAACTACGTCTGTGCTAAGCATTGCCTTTATATTAGCTTGTACCGCATTTTCTACAAACGTAAAATCACGACTTGTTTCGCCATCCCCGTTTATATTTGGTACTTCGCCATTTAACGCAGCCTGTATAAATAGAGGAATAACAGCCGCATATGGACCGGCTACATTTTGTTTTGGACCAAAAACGTTAAAATACCTAAGCCCTATTGCATTAAAGTCGTATGTTTTTGAAAACACCATAGCGTACAGTTCATTCACATACTTTGTTACTGCGTACGGAGATAACGGATTACCAATATTCTCTTCGGTTTTTGGTAAAGCCGGATGATCCCCATAAGTACTTGAACTTGCCGCATAAACCATTCTTTTTACACCGGCATCACGCGCACTAACAAGTACATTTAAAAAGCCAGTAACATTGACATCGTTAGTAGTTATAGGATCATTAATTGATCTTGGGACTGAACCTAAAGCGGCCTGGTGCGAAACATAGTCAATATCGATCAACGCGTTTTTACAAGTTTCAATATCCCTTATATCACCTTCAATAAGCTCAAATGCAGGGTTGCCCTTAAAAACAGCGATATTATTATAAGAGCCAGTTGAAAAATTATCTAATACCCGTACCTTTTTCGCACCATATTTTAATAAATATTCAACGATGTTTGACCCTATGAAGCCTGCCCCTCCCGTTATCAGGAATGAAGATTGATGTAACGGTTGGTTATGAAATTGACTATTATACATTTTTTTTATTATGAGCCGTTTACAATCTGGCATCAGCAACGTTTTTAGGCAGGATACCTTTTACATCGTAAATAACGCTATTGCTTCTGCATAACAATTTCATATCTAACGCTTTAAATTCATTGTGAGCTACCGCTAAAATCACAGCGTCATAATTTTCTTCAGGATTCAGCTTGTTAATTGAGGTCCACCCATATTCATGTTTAACGTCTGCAGGAACCGCCCAGGGATCGTAAATAGTAATATTGGTTTGATAGTCATTTAAAGCGTTTAAAATATCAACCACCTTGGTATTCCTTACATCCGGGCAGTTTTCTTTAAATGTGACCCCTAAAACCAATACTCTCGAATTTTTTACAGGAATATCTTTTTTTACCATTAACTTAACTACTTCGTGGGCTATATACTCACCCATTCCATCGTTAAGTCTTCTGCCGGCAAGTATAATCTCGGGGTGATAACCCACCTCTTGTGCCCGTTGCGCCAGATAGTATGGATCAACCCCTATACAGTGCCCACCTACCAAACCTGGCTTAAATTTCAAAAAATTCCACTTTGTACCGGCAGCCTGCAGCACCTCATCAGTGTCAATATCTAAACGGTTAAATATTTTTGCCAACTCATTAACAAATGCTATGTTAATATCGCGTTGTGCATTTTCAATCACTTTAGCCGCTTCTGCCACTTTTATCGAAGGTGCTTTGTGCGTACCTGCAATAATAATAGCCTTGTAAAGTTCATCAATAACTTCGGCAGCTTCGGGTGTAGAGCCGGAAGTTATCTTTAATATTTTTGAAACAGTATGTTCTTTATCACCCGGATTGATCCGTTCCGGAGAATAACCTGCATAAAAATCTAAATTGAATTTTAAACCTGATATTTTCTCAAGTACGGGCACACATTCCTCTTCAGTAACGCCGGGGTAAACGGTAGATTCGTAAATAACTACATCCCCTTTTTTTAAAACTTTACCAACGGTCTCACTGGCTTTATAAAGCGGGGTAAGATCGGGCCTGTTGTATTTATCAATTGGGGTAGGTACAGTAACTATGAAAAAGTTACAACCTTTAATTTTATCTAAATCGTTAGTACATAACAGGCCATTGGTCTTACCCTCATCACTTGTTACTAAAACTGATCTAAGCAGGCTATCGTCTACTTCTAAAGTACTATCGTAGCCGCTATTTAGCGCATTAACACGGCTTTGATTGATATCGAAACCAACAACGTTGAACTTTTTGGCAAACTCCACAGCAAGTGGTAAACCAACATAACCTAAACCAATAACGGCTATTTTCTTATTTATTTCCGGAGTTAACATAAAGGTGCTGCACTAATTTATTGAGCCCTATAAAGCGCTTTTACTTGAATAATTTTTTAAACAATGATGTTTTCTTTTCAGGTGCATCTTCTTGATAGTATCCGCCGTAGCCATAGCCATAACCGTAGCCATAACCATAAGTACCTCTGTTATCAACCGAGTTAATAACTATATTGAGGTTTTTAAACTTGGCTGATTTGTAAAAATTTTCTATAGCTTTCACATGGGCTTTAACCGTATAATTATGCCTAACTATAAACATTGTAGTATCTGCGTAAGCCGCTAATATTTGAGCATCAGTAACCAAGCCTACTGGCGGGGCATCAAATATTATGTAATCAAATTCCTTTTTCAATTCTTCAACAAGAACTTCTATTCTTCCGTTAACAAGTAACTCTGCCGGATTAGGCGGTATAGGGCCGCAAGTGATAATAAAGTAATTCTCCTGCTGAGGGATAGGTTTTATAATTTCTTTTGTGCTTACTTCGCCAATAAGGTAGTTTGATAATCCTTTGGTATTATCAATTTCTAACCCTGCATGTAACTTAGGCTTACGAAGGTCTAACTCAAGGATTACCGTTCTCTTACCCGACAGAGCCAAGCTTGCCCCCAAATTTAATGATACGAACGATTTACCCTCACCACTTATACTCGACGTAAACAGGATTATTTTCTGCTCTTTTGATGGAATAATAAAATTCAAATTAGTACGCAAAGCCCTGATCTGCTCCGCAGCCATTGAACGGGGCTTACTTGCCACTAACAATGCTGATGAATCATCAGAATGTGATATTTCTGCAAGGATTGGTGTATTGGTGGCGTTTTCAACGTCGCCTTTTTTAGATACTTTAAAATTAAGAAGCTCTCCGATATATATTAATGCAGTTGGTATTAGTATACCAAAAAGCATAAATATCAACATCGTTAACGGCTTAACAGGTTTAACAGGCAACTTGGTACTTCTTGCTTCGTCAATAGTACGACTATCTGATTCCGTAGATGCTAAAGATATCTCGGTTTCTTCGCGTTTTTGCAACAGATAGGTAAACAAATTATTTTTTATCTCCTGCTGTCGCATAACATCCAGCAATCCTCTTTCTTTTGCCGGCACCTGAGTAATTACAGATTGGAATAGGGAGTTTTTTTGCTCTAACAGGTTTTTAGTACTTAATAAACTATTTTTGATGCTTTTTACAGACTCTTTTATTGCATTAACCAACACGTTTATCTGTTCATCTAATGAAACTACTATAGGGTTTGTTTCGGGCACGGTTTGAAGCAAACTTTGTTTTTTCAACTGCACCTCCCCTAATTGTTGTATCAAGCCTAAAAGCGCCGGATCCTCTATACCCAGCATTGAGGGTATATTTGCATTGCCATTATGAGCTGTTTTAAGATACTGGCCAATGTTATTAAGTACGCCAAGTTGAATGTTCACTTTACTCAGGTCTGTATCATTGGCCTGTACGCTTTGAAGAAATATTTGTGATTGGGAACTGATATCAGTGATTTTATTG
>JAESTD010000213.1 GCA_016763755.1 Mucilaginibacter sp. | reverse complement strand
AATATTGCAGGCGGCCTGCCAGTAACACTGACTCCCGAAGAGGTATTAAACCCTTTGACCGTATTGGATGAGTTTTTTGATTTTGACCGCTTGGAAAGGGCTGTCGATATACTTAAACAATGGCGCGATACTTTAATTACGGATGCCATTTTCGTCAATGCAAAAGGCAGTCCTTCCAGTCTACTCGGTTTCCATAAACATTGCATCAGGCTTGCCGAGGCACTTTTTCTTTTAAAGGATCATGAAGTGCAGGGGCTGGCTGAAGAGATAAAGAGTGAAGATAAGCGTAAAGCAGAACTCGATATCGTGATGGCAATGCTGACGACCGCTGAGATGCAGGATGTATGTGCCGCATTACGGAAGATCTTTGAAAACCGTTTACTGTCGTCTTTCAGGGCCTCTCTTTACGAGTGGCTGGAGGTTGGTCTGTCTAACCAGCCGGCTAACGAATTTATACCGGCAGCTGAAATGATACCGCTGTATGAAACCATGCAGAAACTGTTTGCCATCGCATGGCTGTTAAATTATGGTGTTATAAAGTTATCGGGAGATAAAGGTCAGTTGCTACACAGTTCTGTTGATACACCGGCTAAGGGGTACATGGGTAACTCAATAACACTATATCAAATTGAAGAAGATATATCGTTATATAAAGACACCGTTATAAAGCTCGTTGGCCTGATAAAGGAGAAAGTGAGCACCATAAAAGCAATATTCTGCTTAGGGAAACCACCGGTCGATGACCCGAAGATCTATCTGTATATCCTCACACCGGAAACTGAGGAACAGAGAGCGCAGAACCTTGTCAATAAGATCGAGGATATATGCAGGCCTGTGCATCCGGTGGTTGCTCTGGTACATCACCAGTGGCATGCGAACGCGGGATTTGATCAGGATGACCTGTTCGTCGCTAATGCAATGAACACTGCTCTTGTTTACCTTTCAGGGGATCTGATCCTGCCTGTCCTTCCTCCACTGAACCAGATCGCTGTTGCCGACAAAGCTACCTACAAATGGAGCCGCTGGTACAAGCAGGGCAATGACCTGCTGAAAGGCGCGGAGTTTTACATCAGCTGCGGTGTAAGCAGCATAAGTTTATTCAGCCTGCAGCAGGCGGCCGAAGCTTACCTGATCGGGATCATTAAAGGCGTCATGGGTTATAAGCTCAATACGCATAGCCTCACAAGGTTGCTATATATAACAGAAATGTTCACGCAGGACATCAAACTGGTTTTCGCAGAGCTGGATAAGGAGCTGTTCGATGAACTCAGAAATGCTTATCTGAATGTCCGCTTCAGGGATTCACTTTCCGGAGATATTGCTAAAGCGGAGCAGCTCTTGCCGGTGATCAGATCACTTGCTGATGTCGTTGACGCAGTTTACCAGAAGCATTACGTGACGAACAACATATGATCTGCAATTATAAGTGAAACTAATAATTTATAAGCTGAACTAATAAATTATCAGCCCTTTCCATTGAGGATCTTTGCGATGTCATCGTATTTATAGTAAATGATCCCGCCGACCTTTGAGAAAGGTAGGGTGCCGTTCACACGCAGGTTTTGCAGTGTTCCTGAAGATATTTTGAGCAGGTTCTTTACCTGGTGGCTTTTAAGCAGTTTTCCTGTTTCGGGCGCTTTGTTGCCGATGATAGACCTGATGTCTTCCAGAAGCTTAATTCTGAAGTCCTCAAGGTCTTCTTTGGTGATGATCTCTAATGCCATTTGGATTTTGTTTTTGCAAAGGTCAAATCCTTGGATGGCTTTTCTTCGGTAGTTTTTCGGTACTACCGATAAATAATTATATGATAATGAATCAAATAGTTTTCCCATTCGATCTTTTCTTGAAAAAAACACACCAATTTTGGTTAGATGAAATGCTTTGCCTTTCTTAAATAAATTTGCTCAGATGGGCGACCACTCGATCTTTTTGCACCTTTGTATAAAATTCTTCTGTGGTTGATACCTTGCTATGCCCAAGTAGAAAGGAGGCTACGTCTACAGGAATGTCATTGTTTAATAGCACAGTTGTCGCAAATGTTTTTCTTGCCACGTGATGGGTAAGATGTTTGTTGATAGCACATTCAACAGCAAGTTCTTTCAAATAGGCATTTAATTTTTGATTAGAGATCGGGTTAAATATCGTTTCATCGCTGGTTAAATAATTGCAGCTTTTAAGGATCTGCATTGCTTTTGGAATGATCGGAACAGAAATGGGGCGTTTGGTCTTCTTTCTTATCATCTCTATCCAAAGCCATCCGTTTTTATCCTTTCTTAAGTGAGATCTTCTTAATGTAGATAATTCGTGATATGCCAGTCCTGTATAACAAGAGAAAAGGAAAAATTTCCTGACGCCTTCCAACCTGTCCGCAAGTTGTTTCCCTTCCAACAGCAATAACTCATTATTATCGAGAAACACAACCTCTTTTATATATTGCTTCTTCCAGAAAAGCGCAAAAGGATCGTTTGCCAGCCAACCATGCGCAACAGCGATGTTGACTATTTTTTTGACCCGCTCAATAGTTTTATTGACGGTATTTTGATTATGTCGCTTGATGGTCTTCAGGTAATGTTCGAAGTCTTGTAAAAAACCAAGCTTAAGATCTGCCAGTGAAATATCTTTCATGCGATATTCCTTATATAAGAATTCACTAACGTGTTTTTGAATTACTAAGAATTTGCCGTATGTAGCCTGAGAATAATCTCTGCCCACTAATTCGCCGATTTGGCCAACATGATAATCAAACGTTTTGAGTAATGTTTTAATTTCAATCGTATTACCGGAGAACTGCTCATAGACCTGTTGAATGCCGATGTGCTCATGCCTCTTTCCAAGTAAAGCGAAAGATTTCATTAGGCCAGTACGGATAGATCTGATGCGATCATTGATGTATTTGGAATCATCTGCGTGCTCATTGACTTTTGAATGCTTAACAATCCAATCTGTTTCTTTGATAAAAATTCCACAGGCAAATTGTTTACGCTTTCCCCTTAATGTGATTCGGCAATAAATGGGCGTTTCGTCCCGACCGTTCTTCTTGGAACGATATAAGAAGAAGAGAATAGTCAATTTGTTGAACATGCTGAAAAAATAGGATTTAGAAGCTGCGATGCCCAAAGACGGGCGAAAATTTTGACATTAAGAAACATTGAGATGATCAATAGCTATTTATGAGATGCTCAACTGAAACCTTCAGGACCTGATCAGGTAGCTCTCTGCATTTATGCGGCTATATGCCACGAACGTAGAGATAATCCATTATAAAAACATTTTGCACGAAATATCTGGTGCCAACAAGATGGCTGAGCCCGCAGTTTTCGCCTCGAATGGTGTCTTGTTTTTCGGAACGGCCATTATGCGCTATTGCAATGTTTACAGCAACCAGCATATCACATGGATCGTATCCACTTCGGTTAATACTTCCGCTGGGCAACTTTTGGAAGCCAGGCTTCTTTGATCACTTCTGCAGGGAAAAAGCCGTCGGGAGCTTTTTTATTTACGGAACAATCCTGTGAGTTTTAAATAAGAAAGGGCCATTAAGCCCTTTTTTATTTTGTATAGAAGATCTGTTAATCCGGTTTGTAGCCAATCCTCTTCCTTTCCTGTATTTTACTTTCCTTTTCCGTCAGTTCGTCAAGATACCGAAAGACGATCTCCATATTTTTATCCTGATTGTCAAGCTTAGACTTAATCTTTTCAATTTCCAGGCGGAGCTCCGTGTTATCTGTGATCATTTGTCGAACCCTTGTGAAAATCCGCATGATCTGGATGTTTACTTTGATCGCCGCCGCACTGTTCAGTACACTTGAAAGCATTGCGATCCCTTGTTCCGTAAATACCATCGACAAGTATTTTGAATGAGCTCCTCTGTTTAAGGTGCCAAATTGGCTCCTTAAAGAATTGTATTCATCGGAAGTCAATTCAAACATAAAGTCAGAAAGAAATCTTTCAATGTTTCTTCTCACTTGCCTTTTTAGCTGTTTCGTTTCAACCTGATAAAGCTCAGCGAGATCGTAATCCTGCATGACTTTTACAGATCTGATCAAATAAATTTTATTTACAACAGCATCATCTGCTATCGTTATTTCAGTATGTTCAATTTTCATGATTACTTAATAAGTAGGTGTTGAGTTAGTTTGATACGTAGGGCTTTCATGTCCGAGTGAACTTTTTGTACTCGTACTTTAGCGTAGATCTAAATTGTAATAGTCTTCGTATGCCCTAACGTTTTGCTTACCAGTTCATTTGGCCACTAAATTTTAGTGGTTCAGCTGAATTGTGAACGCAGTGCGTTCGTAATTGGTAATGCCCGATAAGATCGCCGCATGCAAATCAAATTTCCCTCGGAATATGCTATCATATCATGTCCTCCTGCTTTAATTCTGTGGTCTTATCATTGACTTTCAAGCGATTCTTTAAAGCTTGCATGTCATCACTAATCCTTCTCTCTAATACTCTTGCATAGATTTGAGTTGTCGATATTTTGGTATGTCCTAAGATTTTACTTACAGTTTCAATGGGGACGCCGTCAGATAGGGTGATGGTTGTAGCGAATGTGTGTCTTGCTACGTGATAGGTCATGTTTTTTGAGACCCCGCATATTTTTGCGATTTCCTTGAGGTAGGCATTCATCTTTTGGTTAGATATTAAAGGGAATACTTTTCCACTGGCTTGCGCTCTGTAGTTGTTTTGATATTTTTTTATTAACGCCAATGCTTTCGGCAAAAGGGGGGTATTTACAGGAACAAGGGTTTTTTGTCTGAAAGTTCGCAGCCAGGGTTCTCCGTCTAATCCTGTTACAATATTATCGGGAGTTAAAACGACCATATCTATAAATGCAAGTCCTGTATAGCACGAGAAAACGAACATATCTCGAACCGTATTTAGCCTTTCTATTTCGAAATCTTTTTCTTCGATACGCTGTAATTCCCATTCGTTTAAGAATTCCTTGTCTACGGCTTTCTTGCGCATTTTAAAGCCTTTAAATGGCTCTCCGTCTACCCAGCGAAGACTTGATCCTAGATTGACCATTTTCTTCAGCCTGATCAAATGTTTAAGCACACCATTGGTGTCCATTTTCTTCTGATGATCCTTTGGGCGGTGGTTGTAGAGGAATAATTCAAAGTCTGCGATAAATTTGTAGTTAAGTTCGGATAGCTTGAAATCGTCCTGATGATATGCTTGCTTTATGAATTTATCGATATACCGCTGGGTTACGAAATAATGACTCATTGTTCCTTTTGACAGAAGGGTAGAGGCTTGGTCGTTGTGATATTTTACAAGGTCGCTGAGCATTGGTGTATTTTGCTCCTCCTTAATTCCTAAAAAGGCACACTTAAGTTTTTCGGCTGTTATAACAACATCAGCGAGCTCCAGCTTTCGGAAATGATCTTTCATTCTCCATCTGACATCTTCCAGATATTTGTTAATGTCTCGTCCCTGTTTTGTACTCTTTTTTCCTAATCCGTTAAGTTTATCCCAATGGTTTATGTCAACCACAAATCCCTTAAGGGCGACATAGATCTTTTCAGCATTGATCACAATGCCCATAAATACCGGTGCTTGGCCATCTTTTGCGCGTTCAGTGCGCATTTTAAAGTGAATTCCGAATTTTCCTGAATACTCCATTTTACATAAATTTTGATACTTACTGTTTTCGTTTGGTTTTTACCGCGTGTTAACGCGCTGAAAACCGTATCAAACAAGCCTTAAATGCATCAAATTTTATTGATTTAATAAACTGTAAATCAATAATTTATGAGCTTTTAGAGTACCAAAAATATCAAATTCATTTTGGTACTCTTGTGGGTACTCTGAATGTTGATATGAAATGCGAATATTTGAACTGTGGGGAAATAAAAAACCCCGTAAATCATATTGTTTACGGGGTTCTGCGTCTGTTTGACTCTCTTTTTGTGGGAGCAACAGGATTCGAACCTGTTTATGTAAATATCTGTATTCTAACAACTTCCAAAGGGCCTCTTTCAAGAGGTAGTCGGCATGGTAACACGCCCCTATTGACTAATGCAAATATACGCATATAAGCTATTATAGTTATAATGTAGTGCCTCAATTCTTTAATAGCTATTGACTAGGTGTCAAATAAAAAATATGTGTCGCTTCTATAACATTCTTCTTTCCGCTTTGAAATGAAATTAATAGTAATTGTTTGTAATTGAAACAGATTGTAATAAAATGAACGAGACAACCAGGTTAGTGAATGTAAAATATAATGATGCGTTATAAAATAATAGGAGGTAGTTGTACGCTTTTATTTGACATGTGGAACTATAGCCCTAGATCCGTATACTCGATCCATTATTGCCTACATAGGAAATTGGCCGGGAAGGGCATAAACCATAATGCTTATGTAGAGAATAAGTTGCATACTGTTCGACACAAACAATCCTATAAACAAATTGGAGGCGGTGAATAGGATTCTATTATGGCAGGCTTTTGTACGTACTCCATACAGGAATGTTTCGATGGAATAAAGTTGATATCTAGACTTGACATATACATTCAAAATGTACAATAGGATTGAAACCGACAAAAAGCTGAAAACCATTAATAAGCTTGACTGGCTTCAACAGTACGAACTAATCTGTCGCGATGAATTGTGGGTACTTGTCAATAATGTGCACAGACTTATTAGTAATATCTTTGATAACGAGATCAAGTTCTTTTGCAGACTGCTGTAGATATGTAATGAGCAGCTGCTGCTCGTTAGGCCTGCTTTCACTGTCCAGTATTTGCAATAGGCCCATGATTCGAGCCACGGGAGCACGCACCATATGGGACTGAATCCAAGAAATTTCCCGGAATTCTTTATTTTGTTCTTCGATTGATTGAAGGTACAATTTACGCGCGGTCACATCCCTTCCAGTGATACATGCACCAGTAATTAGCTGTTCTTCCAGTACCGGTGTTAAGGTGTACCGGATCCAACGTATGTTTCTCCCAGTACGATACATCCGGTCGTAATCAACGTTTTCACCACTATAGACCTTGTCCAAAAATTGAGCAAAATAAGCTTGTCTGGAATTTTCAACAAAATCTAAAATACTGCGCCCGGTTTCTAAAGGTGCCTTATTTCGGTTATAATGGATATACGTAGAAGCTCTGGGATTAAAAAGTTTGATTTTTTTTTGCGCATCCAACAACACAAACCCATCGATCGAACTGTCAAACAGCGCCCGAAGATTAGATTCAGATTCTTTAATTGCTGAATTAAAGCGACACACTTCGAGCTGGTGCGTTACATGAGGGGTTATATCGGTGGCCTGCACGAGGCGAACCTGCCGGCCTTCCAAAAACAATAGATTACTCTCAATTTTGACATGAATAACTTCGCCGTTTTTTTTCAAGTGCTGCGAATTCCCACCATAAAATTTGCCGGATATTTTATTGGTGTTCACGACATCAATCGTTTCAGCAATGTGGCCCGCATACCTTATATCCATGATTGTCATGGTCAAAAATTCTTCCTTTTTGTATCCATACTGCCGAAGGGCGGCTTCGTTTACATCTAAAAATTGAAAGTT
>JAESTD010000212.1 GCA_016763755.1 Mucilaginibacter sp. | reverse complement strand
TTGAGCAGTATACCAAAAAACTGTACCGTTACAACAACTCGGGTGCCGAAACATTTAATCCACCGAGCTATCACTACAACCCCACAAATGGTAACTACACGCTTGATCCCCGTGGTAAATACGTGCTTTCTGATTACAACCTCGAAGGTGCTACCGACAGCTACATCACGCGTGTAAACCTGCAAGCATTTGCCACTTATGACAGGGTGTTTGATGGCGCACACAGAGTGAGCGGTTTGTTGCTATACAATCAATATCAGGATAATAGCCAGGCAGATGCCCCGGCAAAATTCCGCGGGCAATCGCTTAAAGTGGGCTATGGCTACAAAGATAAATACCTGATTGATTTTAACGGTGCGATCAACGGTAGCGACAGGTTTGCGGCCAACCATCGCTATGGATTTTTCCCTGCGATATCATTTGGTTACAACATTGCTAATGAAGACTACTTCAAAAACAACGTAAAGTTTATTCAGTATCTTAAACTAAGGGGATCATACGGTATTGTTGGTTCTGATGCTATCGGCGGTTCAAGGTACATCTACACCCAGTTTTATCAAAACGGTACAGGTGGTTACTCATTTGGTACAAACAACAACCCCGTGGGCACCATTTTAGAAGGCACTCTGGCTAACCCTAATGTTTTTTGGGAATCGCAAAAAGAGCTCAACCTCGCTATCGAGTCAACCATGTTTGATAGCAAGTTGGGCGTAACCTTAGAGTATTTCAGGAATATCCGCTATAACCAATTGATCATCCCGGGCGATGTCTCTAACGTGATCGGTATCGGTGTGCCGGCGATCAATGCGGGTAAATCATTAAATCGTGGTTTTGAGGCGCAGATAACTTACCAGGACAGGGTAGGGCAACTGCAATTTAACAGCAGCCTGGTGTTCTCTTACGCTAAAAATAAGATATTAGATCAACGCGAGGCAACACCTGCCTATCCGTACCTGTACCGCACCGGGCACCCTATAGGCCAGCCGTTTGGGTATGTATTTGATGGCTATTACTCCCAGCAGGATATTGATAAAATAAACAGCAATGCACCAGATAAACCCGTAATCCCGGTAAATGGCTCAAAAGTACAGCCCGGTGATCTGAAATATAAAGACCTTAACAACGACGGTAAAATCGATCAGTACGATCAAAAGGACATAGGCTTGCCAAATGTGCCTAATACCAACGTAGGTTTAACGTTGGGCATGGCCTACAAAGGCTTTAGCATAAGTGTGTTGCTGCAAGGCGCATTTGGTTATAGTTTTGCTGTGGTGGGTACCGGTGTTGAGCCGTTTAAGAGCCAGTTTCAACCTATCCATCAACAAAGGTGGACGCCATCTACTGCCGCTACAGCCCAGTTTCCCAGCCTGACAACCGACCCGCTCTCGGTAAGCAGCCCAAGTAATTACATGTCTGATTACTGGTTGATAAATGCACACTACATCCGCTTAAAAAGTGTTGATTTAGGTTATCAGTTCCCCAGCAAATTACTACCGTTCCACTTTAAGTATGCCCGTATTTATATCAGCGCATATAACTTATTTACCTGGAGAAATTACAATAAATATCAGCAGGATCCGGAGGTGGCAACCAGCTCTGCCGGCGATGTTTATCCAAACCAGCGCATAGCCAACCTGGGCTTACAGGTAACGTTCTAAAAAACTTGAATACTTTTTAATTGGTTAATAAATAAGATGGGTATCCGGAGTGGTAAAACACTCCGGTTATTTTATTCTTACCTTTAAAACATCTGCATCGTGTTAAACAAAACTATCATCTGCAAAATAGCAGCCATTATCTCTCTCAGTACATCCGCAGCATCAGCTCAAAATACCGATCTGGTTCATTATGCCAATACCAGGCAGGGTACCAACAGCAAGTTCGAGCTATCATACGGTAATACATACCCGGCAACCAGCGTACCTTTCGCCATGAATACCTGGACACCCCAAACCGGCAAAAACGGCGACGGCTGGAAATATCAATATTTCGAGAATAAGATCCGCGGGTTTCAGCAATCACACCAGTGCAGCTCATGGGTTAATGATTATGCCGTTTTCTCGCTGATGCCGGTTACAGGCAAATTAGTAGTAATGGATGATGAACGCGCCTCAACTTTTTCGCACAAGAACGAAGTAGCCCAGCCCGATTATTACAAAGTGAAATTTGATAACGGTATCACCACCGAGATGACTACTACCGAGCGTGGCGCCCATCTGCGTTTCAGTTTCCCGGCGAGTGGTGCGGCTCATTTAGTGTTGGATGGATATACCAAGGATGCGAGCGTAAAGATCATCCCCGAAGAAAAAAAAATAGTAGGCTGGGTGAATAACTGCCGCTGGGCACCTAACAATTTCAAGAACTACTTTGAGATAGTTTTTGATAAACCTTTTAAAAGCTACGGTACCTGGGAGAACAAAAAAGGTACCATCCACGCCAACAACAAAGCCGACGAGGGTGAGGGCCGCGGCGCTTACATAGAGTTTGCACCAGGCACAGTTGTACAGGCAAAAGTTGCCTCATCTTATATTACGCCCGAGCAGGCTCACTTAAATTTGACTAACGAGTTGGGCAAGTTCAAAACCTTCGATGCCACCAGGGCAGCTTCAAACCAGATCTGGAACAAGCTGTTTCACCGTGTTTTAGTTGAAGGTGGTACCGAGGCACAGCGCGCTACATTCTACTCTTGCTTGTACCGTGCCAACTTGTTCTCGCACCGTTTTTTTGAGGTCAACAACGAGGGTAAACCATATTATTTTAGCCCGTATGATGGTAAGCTGCACGATGGATATATGTACACCGATAATGGTTTCTGGGATACCTTCCGTGCGCAATTCCCGCTTAACACAATTTTGCATCCTAAGATGGAAGGCGAGTATATGCAAGCCTTATTGGCTGCACAGGAGCAATGCGGATGGTTCCCGGCATGGTCCTTCCCCTCAGAAACAGGCGGTATGTTGGGTAATCACGCCATCTCGTTGTTGGCTGATGCTTGGGTGAAAGGAATCCGCACTTTTGATCCGCAGCAAGCCCTTAAGGCTTACTCGCACGAGGCCAACAACAAAGGCCCTTGGGGAGGAGCGAATGGCCGCGGCCTGGCAAGTTATTACAACGAGCATGGCTATGTGCCGTATTCAGAGAAAACTTTGGGCGCAACCGCACAATCATTAGAATACGCTTATGATGATTTCTGCGGATACACTTTGGCAAAGGCTGTAGGCAACAAAGAATACATGGATGCCTTTGGCAAAAACATGTACAACTACAAAAGCCTTTACGACCCCGGTACCCGCTTTATGCGTGCTAAAGACGATCAAGGCAAATGGATTGAACCGTTTGACCCGCTGGCATGGGGTAGCCCTTACACAGAAGGTAATGCATGGCATTGGCAATGGTCGGTTTTCCATGATGTTGAGGGACTAATCAAACTGATGGGCGGCAATAAAAACTTTACAGCAAAAATCGACTCTGTATTCTCTGAGCCATCAACCATTGTGCCTGGCCAATACGGCTCCGTTATCCACGAGATGACCGAAATGGCGCTTATAAAAATGGGCCAGTACGCGCATGGCAATCAGCCTATCCAGCACATGATCTATCTGTATAATTACGCCGGCGAGCCCTGGAAATCGCAAATGTACGCCCGTAAGGTAACTGATAAGTTGTACAATGCTACAGAAAATGGCTACCCGGGTGATGAAGACCAGGGCCAGATGTCGTCATGGTATGTGCTGAGTGCCTTGGGCATCTACAGTGTTTGCCCGGGTACAGATCAGTACGTAATTGGCAGCCCGGTTTTTCCTAAGGTGACATTGACGTTGGAGAACGGCAAGAAATTCGTTATTCAGGCGGATAACAATATGCATGATAACGTGTATATCCAATCGGCTACGCTTAATGGTAGACCTTACACACACAACTGGCTCAGCCATACCGATATCATGAAGGGCGGCAAACTGCAGTTTAAAATGGGTGCCAAGCCGGCTTACAAACGCGGACTCGCCGATGCAGATAAGCCCTTCTCAGTTTCTGTGGCTAAAAATTAAATTGCAGGCTGTTACGGTTTAGCTTGTGTGCTACGCGGCATAATGTTATTATTGTGTACCCAATTATTTAAGCCGCAATGGAAGCCAAGCCTCGCTTTACCGAAAAACGGTACTATATCATTATTGCGTTTGTTACCTCGCTGTTTTTGTTGTGGGGCGTAGCCATGACCATGGGCGATGTGCTGAACAAGCATTTCCAAAATGTGCTGCACATTTCTAAATCGAGGTCCGGTTTGGTACAGTTGTCCATATTTGGTGCCTACGGCGTAATGGGCATCCCGGCAGGCTTGTTCATGAAACGCTTTGGATACAAGCGCGGCGTGCAATTAGGCTTGTTTTTATATGCCTGTGGAGCATTCCTGTTTGTGCCTGCTTCTGATGCAGAATCATTCACTTTCTTCAGGGTAGCTTTGTTTATCTTGGCGTGTGGTTTGGCCACGCTCGAGGCCGTTGCCCACCCGTTTGTAGCCTCGTTAGGTGATCAGCGCACCAGCGACCAGCGCATTAACTTTGCCCAGGCATTTAACGGTGTGGGTGGCGTTATTGGTCCGCTGATAGGCAGTTACTTTATCCTGCGCGCCGAAACAGGACACACTAACGATTTGATAGCCGTAAAGCATTTGTATATCGTTATCGGCGCAGTTATCAGTGTAATCGGCTTGGTATTTTCGTTTGTAAAGGTTCCCAAAGATCTGGTAGATCCGCATGTAGTAGCTACCGACACCCTGGCGCTTGGTGAAACACCGCATCCCACCAAGAAGCTATTTCAGCATAAGCATTTTGTGTTTGCAGTTGTGGCGCAGTTATTCAATGTGGCGGCGCAGGGTGGTACCTGGGCTTATTTTATCAATTATGGCCACGAGATAATGGGTTTAAGTGATGCACACGCGGCTAACTATTTCGCTTTTAGTATTTTTATGATGATGATAGGGCGTTTCATAGGCACTTTTCTGATGCGTTATATCTCGCCAAATAAACTGCTGGCCTTATTTGCGGCCTGCAATATCGTGATGTGCATCATCGTATCACAGGGCATGGGTTGGGTGTCGTTCGGGGCGCTCATCATGATCAACTTTTTCTTCAGTATCATGTTTCCAACTATTTTCAGTCTGGGCTTAAAAGATCTTGGTCGCAATACACAGCAAGGTGCATCGTTTATTGTGATGGGCGTAGTAGGTGGGGCGCTTTTTCCGCCGTTGATGGGGCTTATCGCTAACAAAAATGTTGCTACATCGTACCTGCTGCCAATCATTTGTTACCTGGTTATATTTGCGTTTGCATCAGGTTATAATAAACTAAAAAGCAAGGCGTAGGTTGCTTGCTGACTTGTAATTTTCCTAAGTTTGAAATAAAATGTACATTGCTTAATAAATCGGTTTAGTATGAGTAAAAAAGTATCAATTGTTGATATTGCCAATTCCCTTAATATATCAAAAACAACGGTGTCGTTCATTTTAAATGGCAGGGCACAGGAGAAAAGAATAAGCGAAGAATTGGTTGCACGCGTACTAAAACTGGTTAAAGAAGTTGGCTACAAACCTAACTCGCTTGCAAAAAGCCTGCGTACCGGTAAATCAAACATCATTGGGCTGATGGTTGAAGATATTTCTAATCCATTTTTTGCCAATATTGCCCGCTTGATTGAAGACAGGGCCTACGAAAAAGGCTACCGTATTATTTACTGCAGTACTGATAATAACTCCGAAAAAACCCGCGACCTGATCACCATGTTCCGCGACAGGCATGTAGATGGCTATATTATGGCCCCGCCTAAAGAGATTGAGGAAAATGTTAAAGAATTGATCAATGCAGGCTTGCCAGTGGTGATGTTCGACCGTTATTTGCAAGGTGTAGACACCGATTATGTTGTAGTTGATAATGAATTTAGTACCTACAATGCTACCAAACATTTGATGGAACAGGGGTACAGCAAAATTGCGTTCATTACTTTCTCATCAGAACAAAGCCAAATGCTGGATCGTATCAATGGCTATAAAAACGCGTTGAAGGATAGTAAGCTAAAACCTATCCTGAAAGAAATAGAATTTAACCGTAACGAGTCGCTGATTATCGAACCTTTGACCGCATTCCTTAAAAAGAACCAAGGCATCGATGCTATACTTTTTGGTACTGACCATATTGGTACCTGCGGATTAAAAGTGATCAAACAACTAGGCTTAAGAGTGCCTAATGATGTGGCTGTGGTATCATTTGATGATTACGATGTATTTAAATTGTATTCGCCGCCGGTTAGTGCTATTGCCCAACCGATTGAGGCTTTGGCAGATAACGTAATCAGTCTGATGCTTAAAAAGCTTGATAATAATGCAGGTAACAACACCACGCAGAAGATCACCCTTTCTACAAATTTGAATATCCGCGAGTCGTCTCTGCAGCATTCAAAGGCTGCTGCTGAATAGCATCGCCAAACCGGCGCTGCTGCACTTTGTCGTATTCCTTTTCGTAATCGGGATGTTCGGTTTTCATCAGTCTATCCCAAAACCTGAAGTACAGGCTGTAATTGCCTTTAAATTTGCTATGGTGCAGGTTATGGTAGGTTGAGGTATTGATGATCTTAAACAACGGCGACTTCCTCAATTGCTTCGGCGCTATCTCGAAACCCAAATGGCCGTACACATTGATAATGAATCCCACCACGGTAAATAAGCCGATGGTGATGGGATGCATAGGCAGCGTAAATGCCAGAACTACAAGTACGAAACCTTCTGTCCATGCTTCAAGAAAGTGAAAAGAATAAGAAGCCCACGGTGATGGCGTAACCGATTTATGATGTACCAGGTGCGTGTATTTGAACAATCGGGGATGATGCAATAGGCGATGCATCCAATAAAAATATGTATCGTGAATGATAAGACTGATCACCAAGCTAACCGGTATCCACCAGGTGGGGTAGTCGCTTACTTTAGGGTAAATCAAAGTGTAGTCGCGTAACGGAGTAAACAGCAATGCTAATGCTATTACAGTAAAAACTGCTGTAGTTTGCATGGAGTGCAATATCTCGCGCAGAAAATCCTTTGCATTTGCAGCGCGTTGTTGGATCCTTGACTGCTCAAAGCGGCCTTTCAGCAGCACATAAAACAATAGAAATGGTATGCCTGCTATCACAAAATAGCGTATAGCGGTTACGCTGAATATCCTTATCACTATCTCTGTAATGTGCTGCATACCGATTCTATTTAAGTGTGCAATTTAATTGTTATAAGCCTTTACATCCAGCTTGTAACCTTGCGCTAACTGACCGGCTTCTACCTCAACTTTTACCTGTTTGCTTTCGCCCTGCATTAAGCTGAAGTAGCTGTCGTTCACAAATGCCGGTAATATCTGCCTGCCTTTATTGTTAAGCAATTGGGCCCTTATGCCAAATGCCGCGCTGGTTTTAGAGTTATTGGTTACGGTGTAAGTGATAATCTTGTGTCGCTCAGCGGCATTTGCCAGCTGGCCCTTGCTTATTTGTAATGACGAACCAACTGCCGGCATATTGTTTAAAGCAGTGTAATTCAGATGTTTTTTTCCTATCCAGTAGAAATTTTCAGATACCAATTTCTTATTGGCATCGGTCAGCTTCAGTTTCAGGAAGTAAACATCCGGCAGGGCTGTAGTATCCTTACTTGTAAAAGCGTTAAATGCTTCGGTGGCCGAAGATGTGGGTGTGTTAAGGGTTTTGCTTGTCGAGTAGCCCTGAATAAGCTTGCCATTTAATCCATAAACTTCTGCCTGCGCAGTAAGATTATCCATGGCGTAGTTATTATTGTTGATCACCTTAACCCAGTTGGTAGCAGCATTCCACTGGATGTGCACCGGCTCACAAGCCATTTTAGCGCCGAAGTAAGCGCCGGTCAAATCGTAATAGTAATCATAAGTTTGCCATATCATAGATGGGTAGGCCGACTGGCTCATCCATATCAGCATGCCGGTGGCATCGTTCCACATGTGATCATTCCAGCCCTCAAACATGGCTTTCATGGTTTCCACGTTCAGCATCTGGGCTTTTTTACAGAAATCTTCCAGCGATTTTGCATCACCATAACTCTTGTTCACGTCGGCTACATATTTTGCTGGGGCGGCACCGCCGCCCAAATCGCCGTTGGTGCTGAAATAATGCCTCGCCCACATATTCTCCTTACTGTCTACTGATTGCGGTGTAGGTGCCACCCAGTAGTCCTTAGGCATAAATTTCTTAAAGCTTTCCACATTTACAAAGGTGGCTGTGCCCAGTTCGCTACGCATGCCCCATGATCCTTTTGAGAACAGGTAGCCGTTATGTGGGTCGGTAAAGTAAACCTTAGGGTCGGCATTGCTCCAGTTGCCACTGCCTGATAGGTTACGGCTACCGCCATGAATAGAGAAATTGGGGTTGGTATCACCCGCGTTTGAGCGGGCAATGTACAAGCGCTGACCTTCATCGTTATCCTTTATCGCGTTTTTGATAGCCATACTCAATGCTCCCGTGGTATCGCCGCCTGGCAAACCCTCGTTAGCACCGCACCATATCACAATGGACGGGTGATGGCGGTATTTTTTAACCTTTTCTACCGCGTTAACCTGAAAGTTTTTAATGCTATCGATGGGTCCGAAATTGTTGAGCCAGAAATCATCCCAAACCATAATGCCATACTTATCGCAGTACCGGTAAAAGGCTTCGTCGGTAACCTCGCCTGTCCAGCTGCGGATGATGTTGAAATTCATTTCTTTATGGAAACGGATGCGTGGCTCAAAGTCCTTACCGTGCACCTTCAGCATATAATCGCTCATGCCCCAATTGCCGCCTTTAAGCAGGATGGGCACATTGTTTACATACGCCCTTAGGCGGCCGTTAATGCTGGTTGTATCTGCCGATATCTTGCGGATACCGAAAGTCTGTGTATTTACATCAGATACATTTTTATCATTCAGGCTAAAGCTAACCTTGCAGGTGTACAGGTCTTGCTTACCGTAACCGTTAGGCCACCACAACCGCGGGTTTTTAATGCTCAGTTGCGCGTATTTTGTTTTATCGAAACTTACAGTTTGTTCTGAGTTGGCTTTAACCGTGATCTGCTCGCTGCTAAGCACTATGTTACCCGGCTGTATGGTCACCTTAAGCTTGCCGCTTACCGTATTATTGGTGCTGTTTTTTAAAACGGTGCTGACTGTAAGTTCGGCCAGGTTTTTACTGATGAGTTTGGTACGCACCTGCGGATCCTGTATCACAACAGGGCCGGTGCTGGTAAGGGCAACGCTGTCGGTAATGCCACTATTCAGGCCGGGTACGGCGGGCATCCAGTCCCAGCTGCCGCTGCTTAGATAGGTAGGAGCCTGGCGGTTGGCCAGTCCAAAACTTGCATCAGGCGGTGTGATGAGCACCGCAACCGCATTGGATTTGTTGGCGTTCAGCAGATCGGTAACATCATACAGCCCGCGCTGCACAATACCTTGTATAGTACCAATATGTTTACCGTTAAAGTAAATCTCGGCGCGTTTGTGTACGCCGTTAAAATTCAGCCATAACCTTTGGCCTTTAGCGGAGTGCCCGGCAGAAAACTCGGCACGGTACCAGTAGGGCTGGTTGTATTTGGCTTTATCTACCTTATAAATGTTCTCTGCGTAATCGGGGTTGGCTTCTTTGCCGGCTTTTACATAGGCATAGAACACCGTGCCGGGCACGATGCCGTCTATCCATTGGGCGTTTTTAAAGCCCGGCGACGATACATCGGCACCGGTAAACTTTCCGGCACTTTGCGGAAAAAGTTTCCATTTTAATGACGTAGTAATTTGCGCACACAGGTTAAACGTTAATAATAACGATGTTAAAAGGGCAGTAACAGGTTTAAACATTGGAAGGTTTATTTGCAGGCAAAATAAATTAATAAATCGATTTGGCAAAATTTATTTACATTGACATTCTATATTTTTATTGATTATCAGGTACTTAAGTTTTGTTTACGGATATTCACGGTGTTCAGGACATGAACGTGAATACCTGTTTTCGCAAGATAATGTATATTTGATATCGATAATTTAAAATATTTCTTCGATTATTGGATGCTAAATCGATATTTTAGCCACCGAACCTAATTTATAAACCATCATGACATCTGCTACATTACGGGTACTTTTTGCACTGATCATAGTTTGCAGTTTAATAATACCGGCATCGGCCCAGCAAAGGCAGGTGACCGAAATTGCCCCCGGTGTTAAAAAAATAAGCATAGGGCAGGCGGATAAATTCAGCCCTTATAGTTTTTGCGATGAAAAGCCGCAGCTTGCCGCCATGAAACAATTGCCTGCAGCTAAATTGCCTTTTGATATCAACAATATTGCTGTAGCCATTACCGACCGCGGCGTAGTAGTCGAAGTTCCATTAGATGGCGATGAGCAGCTTTATGGTTTCGGTTTGCAGATCGGTTCATTCAACCAGCGCGGCCTGCGCAAAAAGCCCATAGTGAATGATAACCCATCAAACGATCTGGGTTATACACACGGTCCTACAACTTTTTACGTATCCAACAAAGGCTATGGTATTTTGGTGAATACATCGCGCTACACCACTTTCTACTGTGGTACAACCTCACGCAATACAGGTGCTTTGGCAGCGACTAAGCAAAGCAACGGCGGTAATTCAGTAGAAGATCTTTACGCTAATAAAGCAGGCACTTCGGGCGTAGTATCGGCGGATGTGCCGGGCGCAAAGGGTATCGAGATCTATGTTTTTGAAGGGCCTGATATGATAAACGCTATGCAACGCTACAATCTGTTTTCGGGCGGTGGTACATTGCCCGCCATCTGGGGCCTTGGTGTAAAGTATCGTGTTAAAGCCGATTTTAAACAGGACGACGTCAAGAAAACTGCCGCCTATTTCCGTACTAATCATATCCCCGTTGATGTGCTGGGCCTCGAGCCGCGCTGGCAAACCACTGCCTATTCCTGTTCTTATGTGTGGAACAAGGACTTTTTCCCCAACCCGCAAAATTTGATCGATAGCATGAAATTGCAGGGCTACCATATTAATTTGTGGGAGCATGCCTTTGTTAATCCAGCCTCGCCTTTGTACGGGCCGTTGAAAAACAAATCAGGTAATTACCTGGTGTGGAATGGCCTGGTACCCGATTTTGCTGACGCTACTACAAGTAAGCTGTTTGCCGGTTACCACGAAAATACATTTGTTAAACAAGGTATCTCGGGCTTTAAAATGGATGAGTGCGATAACTCCAACCTTACCTACGGCAGCGCTACCTGGAGCTTCCCCGAGCATAGCCGTTTCCCATCGGGTATTGATGGCGAGCAGATGCATCAGTTGTTTGGTTTGCTGTATCAGAAGTCTATCTACAACGTTTACAAGCAGAATAACATCCGTACCTACCTGGATGTGCGTGCCTCAAGTTCGTTTGCATCATCGTATCCTGCGGCTTTGTATAGCGATACGTATGAGCATGATGAGTATATCCGCATGATCGTTAATTCGGGTTTCTCGGGCATGATCTGGTCGCCTGAGGTAAGGGAATCAAATACCGTTAAAGACCTGATGCGCCGCAGTCAGACCGCCGTGCTATCCGCCCAAACACTTTATAACTCCTGGTACCTGCAAAACCCGCCATGGTTGCAGATCAATAAAGAAAAGAACAACCATAACGAGCTGATGACCGGCGCTAAACAGGTTGAGGCCGATGTTCGCCAGCTGCTTAACTTCCGCATGAGTTTGCTGCCGTACCTGTACAATGCTTTTGCGGAGTATCATTTCAAAGGCATTCCGCCGTTTAGGGCGTTGGTGATGGATTACCCACAAGATGAAAAAGTATTCGGTATTTGGGACGAGTACATGATAGGGCAGGGCATACTGGCTGCACCACTTACAGAGAAAGCCGACGAGCGTAAAGTTTACCTGCCTGCAGGTAACTGGTATGATTTTAACACCGGCAAAAAAATGGAAGGCGGTAAGGAATATACGATCAGCCCTACTTACACCCAACTGCCTATCTTTATAAAAGAAGGTACTGTTTTGCCATTAGCCAAGCCGCTTGAATATATTGCACCGAACAGTCAATTTGATATTACCTGCTACGTGTATGGCGATAATGCCAAAGGAACTTTATTTGAAGACGATGGCGTAACCTTTAATTACGAAAAAGGCAAGTATAACAGCATTGGTTTGAGCTATCAGAATGGCAAAGGGAAACTGAACCGCACAGGCAGCTTTGGTAACAAAAGGTACACTATCAAAAAGTGGGAAGTGGTAAAGTAAATATCAAAGGGTGATTGTAATAATCATGAGACGGGTGGGCGAAAATATCTGTCAATCTTACTGTTTTATTATTTGCTTTTGTATCTTCAATAATATTTGTGGTGCTTTCCCCTGATTAGCTGCCACTGCATTACCAATTAGATCTACCTTTTATGAACAATTCGCGTCGTGATTTTATCAGGCAAACTTCTATTGCCGGGGCTGGTGTTTTATTGGCCAAAAACGGTTTCAGTGCAAAAAGTTATAAACGCATTATAGGTGCCAACGACAGGGTGCGCGTAGGCGTTGTCGGTTTTTCTGACAGGCATAAGAGCTCTCACATCCCAAGTTTCATGAACCATTATAAAGAGCTGAACTTCGAAGTGGTTGGGGTATCTGATATATGGAAACGCCGCCGCGAAGAAGGTGCCGCCGTTTGGAAACAGAAGATGCAGAACGATGTGAAGGCTTATCGTAATAATGAAGAGCTTTACAACAGCAAAACGGTTGATGCGGTGTTCATCAGTACTGCCGATTTCCAGCATGCGCGGCACGCTATTGAGGCTGTGCAGGCAGGTTGCGATGCTTATGTAGAGAAGCCTTTCGCCGAAACTATGGAAGATAACCGTGCGGCGCTAAAGGCCATAAAAGAAGCCGGAAAAATTGTACAGATAGGTTCGCAGCGCAGGAGCGGGGCCAACTACCATGCCGCTAATGATTTTATCCGCTCGGGCAAGTTTGGCGATATCACCATGGTTGAATTGACCTGGAACGTGAACCAGCCGGGTCGCTGGCGCAGGCCCGATCTGATCCCTTTGCTGAAAGAAGAAGATACCGACTGGAAGCGCTTTATCATGAACCGTCCTTTCGAGAAATTTGACCCGAGGATATATTTAGAATACCGCTTGTTCTGGCCGTACTCATCGGGGCTGCCGGGGCAGTGGATGAGCCACCAGATTGATACCGTACATTGGTTTACCGGCTTGAAGCATCCGCGCAGCGTGGTAGCCAATGGTGGTATCTATATGTGGAAAGATGGCCGCCGCAATTGGGATACCATTACAGCTGCATTTGACTATGGTCCGGCAGATGATCTGACTAAAGGCTTCCAGGTAACCTTTGGTTCACGTATGCATAATGGTGATGAACATCCTAAAGAAATTTATTATTCAAACGGTGGTGAACTAAATCTGGATACCAATAAAGTATCGCCGGTAGGTGGACTTACCCAGGACATGGCCAATGCCATGCACATGAAAGCCAACCTGCTGCCAGAGCTGAGCTTAGAAAGTACCGAAAGGGTAGTGGCATCAGCCAACACAGGTGGCGATGTGCTTACTTCAAACCATGTACGCAACTGGATGGAGTGTGTGCGCAGTCGCAAACAGCCTAACGCACCTGTTGAAGCGGGTTACAGCCATTCTATAGCCAATATCATGACTAACGCCGCCGTGCATACCGGATATAAAGCCACCTTTGATGAAAAAAATCAGGAAGTGATGGCCAACGGCAAAGTATTTAAATATTAAGCCATGAATAAATTTGCCTTACGGATAGTGGCGATTGCCTTTACCGCCATGCCATTTATCGCGCATGCTCAACAAACTGAGCGGGTAGACGTTATTCCGCATCCCGATAAAAAGAACGTGGATGTACTGATAGGCGGCAAGCTGTTTACCCAGTTAATCTATCCCGATAGTTTGGAGAAGCCGGTGTTGTATCCGCTGTATTCGGCGGGTGGCACTATTGTTACCCGCGGTTTCCCGCTGGCACCGAGATCTGATGAGCCGAATGATCATCCGCACCATTTCGGGCTTTGGTTTAATTTTGAGAATGTTAACGGGCTCGATTTCTGGAACAACTCGTACGCTATCCCTGCAGAAAAAAAGAAAGCATATGGTTGGATAAAAACGGATAAGATATTGAAAACAGGCAGCGGCAAAACCGGCGTACTGGAGTATCACGCCAACTGGACAAACCAACAAGGCAGCGTTATTTTAGAGGAAACCACACACTTTGAATTTAGCGGGGATAAGAACAATCGTGTAATAGACCGCGTTACTACCCTAAAGGCCGATACCCAAACGGTTTTTACAGATGCCAAAGATGGTATGCTTGGCCTACGCTTAGCGCATGAACTCCAAATGCCCACTACAGAAGATCAAAAGTTTACCGATAACAAGGGCAATGTAACCGTTGTAAAAGGCGGCACCGATAAGGTAGCTAACGGTAATTACCTTACCAGCGAAGGGAAAACAGGAGATGCAGCCTGGAGTAGCCGGGCAGTTTGGTGTAAAGTATACGGTAAAATGGGAGCTGATTCGGTAAGTATAACAATTATCGATCATCCTAAAAATCCGAACTATCCAACCTTTTGGCATGCCAGGGGGTATGGGCTATTTGCAGCAAATCCACTGGGCGAAAAGATTTTTACAAACGGAAAATCACAGAAAAATCTCACGCTGAAAAAGGGCGAATCGGTAACGTTCAAGTATCGGATAATTATCAGCAACGGATCGAAAACCTTAACTAAAGATGAATTAGACAAAATTGCGATAGCTTTTGCGAAATAGATAATCATCAAAAATGCCTGGAAAAGCCCGTTAGACATTATGTATAATGGGTTTTCCTTTTTCTGTTGGTTGGCTAAGGTTCGCTTACAAAATCATCACTGCATGTTTTTGACTTCAAATTGAAAAAATACGGATAATGGACTTTAAACCGTTGTATTTATCGTCCACTTGCCAAGTAGAGTGGATTATTTACAGCTTATGTGTCCTTATTCCGAATAATTAACAGCTTATAGCTAAAACCCCTACACTTCATTTTTTAATAAGGAGTTTTGTTAACCAATTATCCTTAAAAATGAGCAAAGCAAATCCTGTTATCCTGGTTACCGGGGCTTTAGGGCAACTCGGTACCGAATTAATAAAAACGTTAAGGGCTTATCACGGCACTGAACGGGTTATAGCGGCCGATGTACGTACGCCACAACCAGGTTGCGATTTTGAAGGCCCCTTTCTTCATCTTAATGTTTTGGATAAAGAAGCCCTGCAGGATATTGTTTTAGGGCATGGTGTAACTGAAATATACCATCTTGCTGCACTTTTATCAGCGAGGGGAGAAGCTGAACCGTTAATGGCTTGGAACCTTAATGTAGATAGTCTGCTTAACGTATTGGAAGTTGCCCGCCAATTTAACTTACGTGTGTTTTGGCCAAGTAGTATTGCTGTTTTTGGGCCAAACGCTCCGCGGTATAAGTGCCCGCAGGAAACCATACTTACACCTACAACCATATACGGTATCAGTAAATCAACAGGTGAACAGCTTTGCCAGTGGTACAAAATAAAATATGGTGTTGATGTAAGGAGCCTGCGTTATCCGGGATTGATCAGCAGCAGTGCCGCGCCTGGTGGTGGTACTACAGATTATGCTGTCGAAATTTTTCACGAGGTGTTAAAAAATGGCAGCTATGAATGTTTCCTTGATGCTGATACCAATCTCCCTATGCTTTACATGGATGATGCTGTTAGAGGTACCATTCAACTGATGCAAACTCAAAAAGAGCAGTTGCGCTACGTTGCTTATAATATAACCGGTACAAGCTTTACGCCTAAGCAGCTTGCCGGTGCAATAAGCCAACAATTTGCTCCTGTAAATATAACATACGCGCCAGATCACAGACAACGCATTGCCGACAGCTGGCCAAAATCAATAGATGACCGTGCCGCCCAGGAAGACTGGAACTGGCAACCGCATTTTGATCTGGATGCGATGACAGCAGAAATGTTGAAAAATTTAAAAGGCGACAGGTTTTCGCAATTAGAGACTGAGAGCTATGCCGATGCCATCTATAGCCTTTAATAAGTAGTGTTTCAATCCCGAAACCAGTTAATAGTTAATTAATTTAAATTCTCACAGTCGTTCTTACCAGCGGGTAAGCGTTGGGTTCAGTTAAGGTGCATGCGAAGACCGCTTACCCGGTCTTTCTTTCTAAAAATGATCAGGTTTTAGTGCCGGTTTATTTAATTAGCTCGTTTTTAGTTAATTACGGTTATCAGACATCAACATATACGAGCTCCCCAATCTCGCCAGAAAATCCTTCCAAATATCTGCCTTGCAATCATTGTTAATAGTTTAAATTTCTACCGATATGATTTTAGTTAGATGAGTTATCTAATTTAAAATAATATCATAGATTAAATTTCTATTGTGTCCATATTTGCTTAACCAATTATAAAGCAAAAAATATGAGCACTTTAGATACCAAAGATGCAGAAAGACTGCATAACTACATGACCAAGGCCGAGGAACGTTCAGGCTATTTCCTGGGATATCCTATCGCGGTTGATTTTGACTATTCGGAACTTTACCCTTTGTTGCGTTTTCCATTGAACAACGTAGGCGATCCGCAAATTGAATCAACTTATGATCTTAACTCCCGTTCGCTTGAGCAGGAGGTACTTAATTTTTTTGCCGACCTGTTTAATGCACCCAAAACCAATTGGTGGGGTTATGTTACCAATGGAGGCTCGGAAGGTAATCTGTATGGCCTTTACGTTGCACGCGAATTGTACCCTAATGGTATAGTTTATTATTCTGAGGCTACACATTACAGTGTGCAAAAGAATATCCAGTTGCTTAACCTGCAAAACATTGTGATAAGGACGCAACCCAACGGAGAGATCGACTATAACGACCTGCGCCAGATGATCCAAATGCATCGCGACCAGCCCGTTATCATGTTGGCCAATATCGGTACAACCATGACGGAGGCTAAAGATGATCTGTCTAAGATCAAAGATATCTTTAAAGATCTGGCCATTAAAAATCACTATATACATTGTGATGCCGCGTTGGCCGGTGTTTACAGTGCTGCCTTAGATCTAAAGCCTGGATTTGACTTTAATTATGGTGCCGATAGCTTAGCTATAAGCGGCCATAAATTTGTGGGTTCGCCAATACCTTGTGGTGTAGTGCTGGTTAAGAAAACCTACAAAGATCGCATTGGCAAGGTTATTCCATATATTGGCACGGCTGATACCACTATATCGGGCAGTCGCAATGGACATAGCCCGGTCTTCCTGTGGTATGCCATCAAGAAGCTTGGTTTGCAAGGTTTAAAAAACCGCGCTATTGCAGCTCAGGACATTGCGGCGTATGCATTGGATCGTTTGGTTGAGATGGGTGTAGACGCATGGCGTAATCCTGAAGC
>JAESTD010000211.1 GCA_016763755.1 Mucilaginibacter sp. | reverse complement strand
GTCGTGCCCTTCCTGCTCGAAGACGTGTTGATTTACCAAATAAACCTTTTTGAAGACAACGAAGAACGCATCAGGCTATACCAGGCCATGGATGATATCAACTTTCGGTTTGGGGACAAAACCATTTGCCGGGCATCGGGCATGGAGATCGGTACGCGTACTTTTAACCCATTTCTGGCAAAATAAAGGTTCGTCGCCGTTAACGCCTACGAACCTTTATTTGTAAGAATCTTTTTTAGTTGGGAATATTGTACACACGTTTAACTTCTTCGTAATTATTCATGTTCACTTTTTAACAGCATTTGCAGGTAAAGCGTTGCCGCCAGGTATTATTACATAACGATATTGCAATACGGTAGATAGATTAACCGAGTTAGAATTATCGAGTGTAAAACGTGTAATATTGAAATGTTTAAAGCGAGGAGCGTAATTAATAACACTTGTTTTGTTGCCGGCATAAGTGATATGCGGTAAAGGAAAAACGCCACCCCCGTAAGTAAAGTAAACATTTATTACCGCTTTGTTTAAAACATCAGTGGTTAGCGCCGGTTCAGTAATATCGGCCACGTGCATTAATGAATTATCTATTGTGCTGTCTCTGAAGTTTTTTGCATAGACCCAACCTGAGTACAGCACATTGGCGGTACCGGTTGCACCTTTTAAAGATGTGGCCAAACCCCAACCCGAACCCGTTTTTGGCCCATAAATAGTTGAACTGCCTTTATCGAAATAAAAATCGCCGGATCCGCCGAGCGTAGCAGCCGGTGCACCGGTTCCGCTTAATATCTTACTTCCTGCTGTTCCTGCTGCGCCAGTTGCACCCACGCTACCCGTTGCTCCTGTAGCGCCTTTTAAAAGCGTACCATTACCCCAGCCGGTTGTAGTTTTTGGGCCATATAAGGTACTTGTAGTAGTGTTAAGATAGAAATCACCAACTTTGCCTACTGTAGTTATGGGTACGGTATTGCCGTTTAAAACAGTGCTGCCATCGGCGCCCTGCTGTCCGGCCACACCTTGCTCGCCTTTTGGGCCAGTATCACCTTTATCTCCTTTTTTGCATGATGCAATCGAGACCAAAACAATTAATACCAGAATAAGATCTTTAGTTAGGTTTTTTAAAATTTTCATATCTCATATTGTTTAATCTACACAATATAAGTTCATTACATTTTGGAATCATGTTTTATTAACCGAATGACTACTTATAGCTATATGACAACGATATCATTTGTGCATTGAGTAAGGCAAACCATCCGGCAAAAAAAAATGTTGCCTTAAAAGCGTATGCAAAAATTTAACCGGTATTTTATATTTCTGATAGCTTGTGCAGCCTGCATCGCTGCAGGCAATAGTGCTTATGCGCAGTTTAACGATTCTACCTTTTATCATACTGCGTTTCAATCTACCGGCTCCATCAACAAAACCCGCGATGGTACCGCTTACCTGCTCAACAATGGCTTTAAATTTAATGTGAAACGCAAGGATGTGTCGCTCAATTTTAACAACGGCTGGATCTATGGCAAGCAAAATGGCGGCATTACAAATAACGATTTCTCAACCTCATTAGACTTTAACCTCTATAAAAGTATACCGCATTTTTACTATTGGGGCTTGGCTAATTACAACACCAGTTACTCACTCAAGATAAATAACCAATTGCTGACAGGGGCGGGGATAGCCTACAGCTTTTTTGATACCCCAAACACTTACGTTAATCTCAGCGAAGGTGTTTTATTTGATAGCAGCGATTTGATGTTGGATAATAACATCCGTGATGAGTATACTACTTTCCGTAATTCCCTGCGACTGCAGTTCAGGTTCAATATCAACAACAGAATAGTGATTGACGGCTCTAACTTTCTGCAAAACTCTTTTGAGCGTGGCAGCGATTTCAACATCCGCTCAACTACAAATCTGTCCTTTAAACTGCAAAGCTGGCTGGCGCTAACTACCTCGCTAAACTACAATAGGGTAAACCGTACATCAAGTGAGAATTTATTATTTACCTATGGGCTGACTTTGGAGAAGTGGTTTTAAGTCTTTCAAAACATTTAAATTAGCGCCATTGATTGTTATATGGCAGATTGGTACAGACAAAAGGCTTGGTCGACTGAAATAGAGGAGTTTTATTTTTCTAAACTTAAAAAGTCAAGAGATAAAGCACAATATTTAAAAATCCAAGCAATTGAGTTGGTTGAAACTAAACAAACGCAATTACTTGATGTCGCGGAAATGTTGTTAAATAAGCTGTTTACTGATTTTCCTGAGAACCGGTTTGACCGCTCAAGTTCTTTAGTTACTATGGGCAAAATATATGATTTAAGAGGAAATCCTGACAAGGCATTAGCGTATTATAAACAAGCTATGGAGTTTGAAAAAGTTTATCCTCAAGTAAAACTCAGGCATATTCTTATTTTGCTGAGTTGGTTATAAAAGCAAACAAGACAGAACTTTTTGATATTGTGGAGAATGCTATTTCTGACAGGATGGCAGCAACTCTATTTCCTATTGAGAAATATAAAGGCTATTCTATTCTTGCGATAATAAATTCACACAATGGTAATTTAGTTAAAGCCAAAGAATACGCAGCTTTAGCTGAAGAAAATGCTAAAGCAACGACTTCGGGGTTGAGATATCATCAATATCTTGGGATAGTGAAGGAAGAAGATAAATGGCTTGACAGATTAATTTCTAAGATTAAAAAATAGCCCTGTGGGATTGCTTGGATTATTTAATGATTATTTAAAAGTGCAATATTCGCTGTAGACAATTTAAAAATTGAATGTAAACAACAAAGCCCGATACTTTCGTATCAGGCTTTGTACCCAGAGCCGGAGTCGAACCGGCACGGTTTCCCACAGGTGTTTGAGACCAGCGCGTCTACCAATTCCGCCATCTGGGCATTGTGCTAAGCATATTTGCTTATAAGCGGGCTGCAAATGTATCTAAACTCTCTTTAATTCGCAACAGATATTTTTGTCTGTAATAAATATTTGCAATTTCGTTTAACCTGTCCTGCTTGGCGGTATCGTTCAGAGTAGGGTAGTCTTTGGTAAGCGCGTTCAATTCTTCATTCATATCGCCTTCAATAGCAGCAACTTCTGCGCTTACTTCGCCAAATTGCTCTTTGTTTTCAATTTCCATGAGGCGCTCGTTAATATCCATCATTTCCATTAAAAAATCTGCCGGTAGTTGCGGTTTTGCGCCTTCGCTCACCAGATCGTGCAGCTTTAAAACGTATTCGAGCACCTTATTTGGGTCGCTTAAAGTTTGGTAAGCTTTGTTGTTTAGCGTAGATAGTTCTAATATTTCCTGTTGCTTTTCATCATCTTCGTTAG
>JAESTD010000016.1 GCA_016763755.1 Mucilaginibacter sp. | reverse complement strand
TGCACACCAGTGTTCTGGAAGGCTGCCAACTGGTCAGGCGTAAGACGGTGAGGCATAACGATCTGGATGCCTATGAGCATGCGATGAAAATGGCGGCCGGAAAGCATCCGCTGGTGCTGGTGGTAATTGATGGGGTGTACTCCCAGGACGGTGACCTGGCGCCGCTCAAAGAAATTATCAGGCTTTGTAAACGGTATGGCGCTAAGCTTATGGTGGACGATGCGCATGGTACGGGCGTTATTGGCCGCTCCGGGAGAGGGCTCATCGAAGTATGCGATGCCTGGGAAGACGTCGATCTGATCAGCGGGACGTTCAGCAAAACTTTCGGACATGTCGGCGGATACGTTGTCGGGGACGAAGAGATGATCAACTACCTGAAATATCAAAGCAGGCAGCACCTCTTCTCGGCAAGTCCGACACCCGCAGTGTTATCGGTGGTCAAGGCGATTGAACTGGTAGACGAACAGCCCCAGTGGATGGAGGCTCTGCATAAAAATGTGAATTATTTTCGCCGGGGCTTATCGGAACTGGGCCTGGATATCGGCAATACGCAGTCCGCCATTTTTCCGGTCCGGATCGGCGACAAGATCAAAAATGCCCGCGTTTGTCACGCGCTGCAGCAAAAAGGCGTTTACGCCAACCAGATCAACTACCCTGCTGTATCTGTAAAAGACGCAAGGATACGGATGGGCATTACCGCCCGTCACGAACGCTCGCAGCTTGACGAAGTGCTCTGTGTCTGGGCCGATATTAAAAAGGAGTTTGAATTATAATAGTTGCGGCACATTGAAGTCCCGCTTTTAATGAATGATTTCAAACCTGTAAGGATTGGTGATCCCGCACCAAAAAAGTTGCGCGATTTGGCGTGCCGGTCGCGGTGACCGAAAGTTTCTTTCCAGGTTACGCACTGGTTTCGTCGAGATTGTTCCCGGCGAACTTGTGCAGGGCGGGTTTGGGAGCTTATCAAAAAACATTTCTTGTGATTGAAGGAAAAATTAATGAACGATTTCGAACAAAAATTATATAATGATCTGCTGGAAGAACTGGCGGTCTATGCTGATTTAGGAGCGCCGCCGATACGACGGCTGACGGGGGCGTTGGCGGCTATAGGCGAAGCGCTTGTTAAACTGAAAGCCTACGTTGCCGAACATCCCTTTAGGTCGGTCGCAGAGGAGATCCGCTTTTTTAAATTCGTGAAGCCGGCTTTTATGGCCGAGCGGATTTACGCGATGGAAATTTTTCACATCGAATCGAGCCGGCCGCTGAATGACCTGACGGATTTAAATGCTTTTTACATACAGGAACTGAAGCACGCACAGCGCTACCTGGAGCAGCAGCGATTTTTATATGCGTATTTCCAGGCAGATATGAAAGAGCTGGACAACCTGTTATTTATTCGAGGGGCGAGACCAGCCGATATTCCCTTGCCGGATGTGATCGACCTGGACCCGGGGTTCGGCACCTCCGGTGATAAATTGTTTGCAAAGTTTCGGGCCTTCGAACGCTTGCAGAAATATTTGCACGTCAAATTGAAACCAGTTTTAGAAACACCTGGCCCGTCCCTGAAGCTGATTGGCAAATGGCCCGGCGAGCAGACCGACCTGGTCGAGCTTGGTTATGCTTTGTATGCGTGGTTGCGCGTCCGTAACGTTAAAGTGACGGCCGTGCAGGTAACGGGATGGCTGGAGGAGAGCCTTGGCTTGAAAGTGGGGCGGCCGCATCAGCGGCTCTCCGAGATCAAAATGCGCAAGCTGCTTAGCCGCACACGCTTTCTCGATGAGTTACGAGAGGTATTGAATACCTATATGCAGGAAGGTGACGCATGGGAACCGGGCAACTGATCTGTTCATAAAAAAGGGGCGAGGGCTTCTGCCAGATGCAGTGTTTCCAGCTCTACCCGGTCTATGCGCCAGGCTGCCGACTGGTTGCCGTCTTTGCGGGCGGTGACCAGTCCTTTGGTGATCCACTGTTCGACGCGGTAACGGCCGAAACGCTTGTAGGCATCTGTCTTTTTCAGGTAGGGAGGCATCACACCGCAGCTAACTAGCGCTGCGATCGCACCGGCGGCCGAAGCGGCATCGATAATCCGGCGTAGGATGAACAGATCCGTATCCGGCTGCACCTTATCCATTGGCCACAAGGGGTATAGCCCGGACATTGCGTGCTTTGACCGTCAGGTAACTCGTGCGGTTAGTTCCTGCAGCCAGCGTTTCCAGGCGCTTTCGGTCATACTTTTTACCATTCCTTGTGATTCGTTTTTCGGCTAGCCAACGTTCTATATTACCGCGCCCGAATAACCGGTGCGCCTCCGACTGCTTCAGCAATGGGGGCAGCCGCAGCTCATTCACAAAATGTTGCGCGGCGAGCCGCGCAGTTTCAAGGAGGAGATAATGCAGTTCAGGAATTTTCATCGGTAATCTTGCCGCAAATTGGCAAATGGCACCCGGATAATTTCAATCGGCAGGAAATGCGGCAAGCGTGATTTTTTTTCGCTTGTCAGATGTAAACGGATTCCTTATATTTGAAATGAAAGCAAAACTGCAGGAAAGTGCTACAAATTCACGCATTGGAAGCGTTTTGAGAATAGCTTAACGTCCTGATAATCAATTTGATTAATTGATTATTGGTAACTCCCTGTTAATCAGAGGGTCGCTGGTTCGAGTCCAGCTTCAGGAGCTTATTAAAAAAGGCCTCACATTTATGTGAGGCCTTTTTTGTGGATAATACTTTTATTTCTTGACGCTGTAACATCTATTATCGTGTAAATTAAATCTGCAATTGGAGGAGACAACAGCACAATTATTCAAATCAACCGATGTTTATATTCAATCACCAAATTCTAACTCTATCCGCAGAGCCCCTATACATCTTATCGCCCTGTTTCACATTAAAGGCTTTGTAAAAGGGTTCGAAATTCATTAATGGGCCATTTATTCTCCATTTATTGGTGGAGTGTGGATCTGTTTGAACCTGCTGACGCGTGGCTGCGTCAGTTTGTTTAGATCGCCAAAGATTAGCGTATGCCAAGAAGAAACGTTGGTCGGGAGTTAAACCATCAATTTTCTCGTTGCTTTGCCCTTGTTTGGTCATTTTAAATGCATCATAAGCAATTGTAATTCCGCCAAGGTCGGCAATGTTCTCGCCGGAGGTAAGCGCACCGTTGATATTCAGGTCTTTAAAAACAGCAAAGCCATCATATAATTTCTGGATTTGTTTTACTTTTTCACCAAATTTGGCTTCGTCTTCTTTGGTCCACCAATTTTTCATATTACCTGCTTTATCAAATTGCGAACCCTGGTCATCAAAACCATGCGTTATTTCGTGACCGATGACCATCCCTATTCCTCCATAATTCACGGCATCATCTGCATCTTTGTCAAAGAACGGATATTGTAAAATCCCCGCCGGAAAATTGATGTCGTTATGAAAAGGATCATAATAGGCATTAAGCGTGGGAGCGGTCATATTCCAGATACCTTTATCCACCGGCTTGCCTAATTGTGATAGCATGAAATCAAAATTGTTTCTATCTGAAGAAACTGAATTTTCGAAATACTTAGCTTTGTCGATTTTTACTTTGCCGTAGTCTCTCCATTTATCGGGATAAGCTATTTTCCGGCTGATGTTATTTAGTTTTTCGAGTGCCGTTTTTTTTGTTTCAGCGCTCATCCAATCTATGTTTTTAATGTGGTTTGCATAGGCTTTTACCAGGTTGCTTATCAGTTGATCAATTCTATGTTTAGCTTCCGGGGGGAAATATTGTTCAACGTACAATTGACCCAAAGCATCACCTAAATCCTGGTCTGTGTTTTGGGCAATGCGTTCCCAGCGCCGCCGTTGTTTTTTTTGCCCACCCAATGTTTTACCATAATTGAAAGATGCATCCTGAAAGTTTTTACTTAACAGATCCGCGTATGAAATTAAAGTATGTGCTTTCAGATAAAGTTTCCAGTCGGTTAATGGATTGTTTTTCAGCATAGTATTAAGTTTCGCATAATATCGAGGTTGCTCCATATCTACAGAATCAGCTTTTGCATTGATATTTTTGAAAAAGGTTTTCCAACCAATGTTTGGCTGCTCCTTTTCAATGTCATTTACAGAAACTTTGTGATAATTGGCCTTAACATCCCTCAGCTGAACGGCGGTTTTGTGCGAAGCTGCCAGTTGTTTTTCGATGTTGTAAACTGTTTCAGTGTTTTTAGCGGCTGTAGCAGTTTCTGAACCGGTTAGCTTAAATAAGTTGACAAGGTAATTTTTGTAGGCATTTTGTACAACGATGGTTGATGAATCTGAGCGGAAATAATAATCCCTTTCCGGTAGGCCTATACCTGACTGCGTAAACCAGGCAATATTCATCGAACTGTTTTTTTGGTCAGCGTATACAAAAAATCCAATCAATTTAGGCGTGCCACCATGAGCATCGAGGTTATAGGTATTCGCAATTTCATCAGCCTCGATCTGCATCAGTTCCGGAACAGATTTAACGGCATCGATCCTGGCCAGCAAAGGCTTTAAAGGCTCGTAGCCACGTTTGTCTATCGCCACGGAATCCATCCCTGAAGTATAAAAATCACCGACTTGCTGTTTAACACTTCCTGTTTCCCCATTATTCTGAGCTGCATCATCTAAAATACCTTTCAAACGTCTCTGTACTTTTAGAAATACATCAAGCCCGGTTCCTACCCGCGAGTATTCATCCGGAATTTTGGCGGTTTTTAACCAGCTCCCGTTTGCGTATTCGAAAAAATCGTCGCCTGGATTTACTGTTTTATCGATGTTTTTAGTTTCGATAAAATGATCTCGTTCGGGTTCGGCTTTTTTTTCGCTTTGCTTACATGCCAAAAGGATAAAGGGGGCAATACAGATGACCGCTAATGAAGGAATCTTTACTTTCATTTTAGTAAATTTGAAGTGTGTTTGATTGTCAAACCTTAAAAGCTTGGTTGACTTGGTTTTACGATAATAGCGGGGGAGGTAACGCTAAATTACAATTTATCAAGTACAAATTATCTTAATAAATTAAATGTTTACGGAGAGCGTTTATGAGGCACAAAACGGCTAATTACGGCGGTAGTTGTCCGAAATAACTGAACACGCCAAAGTGATTTTTAACTGTAACGATTTGCCCCGTCAATTAGAACATATGGATGCTTACGTCAGGCGTTTTTGATTATTCCTGTAACTTAACCCGGTTACATTGCTACATCAAACCTTACGCTCCTGCTGGCGCCAATTCAGGCCTTAAGGTATTTTTGATTTGGTCAAACAATTGACGGTTCTGGAAAGGCTTTAAAATAACGTCACTAAAACCGCTTGCCAGCAGGTCGCTTAACATTTGCTGGTCTACTAATGATGCTGTAAATGCCATTACAGGGATATGAGCATGGCGTTTCTTTAAGATGCTGATTGTTTCGTAGCCATTTAGTACAGGCATTTCAAGGTCAAGCAAGATAAGATCGTATGCAGTATCTTTCTCTAAAGTATCTAATGCTTCCTGCCCGTTCATCGTTGCTGTAAATGAAGCCTGGAGCGTGGAAAGCGCTTTTTTGGCTATCATCATATTTATCATATTGTCTTCAACAATTAATATTCGCAGGCTCGAAAGGTTATCAGTACTGTAAGGAGACAGTTTTTTATCATTTACCGGTATCTCGACGATTTTTTTAAGATTTAGTTCAAATGAAAATCTACTGCCAACATCAACAGTGCTGGTGAGGAAAAGCTTACTACCCATCATTTCAAGCAAGCGTACACATATAGATAAGCCAAGCCCGGTACCGCTAATGTAACGGGTATTTTGATCATACACCTGCCAGTACCCTTCAAATATTCTCGACTGATCTTCCTGTGCTATGCCAACACCGGTATCTTCAACAGAAAAAACAACACTTACTCTATCGTCAATCTCCGCTTTAAGGCTAACATCGATAATCACACATCCCTCTTTGGTAAACTTTAACGCGTTTGAAAGTAAGTTATTAAAGATCTGCACCAGGCGAACATCATCAGCCAGGACGTTAACATTCAATTCTGGTTGCACATTTACCTTTAACTGGATACCTTTTTGCTCAAAGTGATTGTAGAATGGCAATGTTACATTGTCCATCAAAGTTTTGAGGTTGGTCTTTACAGTTCTGATCTCCAGCTTACCTGCTTCAATTTTATTAAAATCGAGGATGCCATTTATCTGTTGCAGCATGTGGTCTGAGCAGTATTTCAGGATTTGTAAATACTCATCATCCTCGTTAATGCGGCCTTCATCCTTTAATACGTTTATGGCTCCGATAATACCGTTTAGCGGCGTGCGGAGTTCGTGCCCCATGGTTGACAGGAACCGCGTGCGTGATGCAATGGCATTTTGTTGTTCCTGTTTTATTCTGTTGTTGTAGCGATATTCCAAATAGGTGTAGGTGAACGAAAATGCTGTGGTAAGCACAAACGTCATGCACATATTAGTGAAAAATATCTCGTGATATAACTTGGCGGTTATAGGCTCTAAAGGTTCAAATATCGCCTCAATAATTACAGCAATTATAAATGATAAGATAGAAACACTGTAATACGATATAAGGTCTCTATTTTTAAGTGTCCTCAGGTCGACTATACACGGTATAAAAACCAACAAAGGAAAAAAATACAGGTATTGGCCGGTACCCTTACCTTCCATTATTGATGTGCCTATCAGCAATAAATTGACAGATAGTATGATATAAAGTTGCAGGTTCTTTATTACACCAATACGATGCAATATCATTACCACGCCTAACAGAACGGCAAATCCAAAATCAACATAGGCCGAATAGTAAAGACCTATGCTATAGTAATAGATGCTTATGAGCGCTCCGGTGAGCATCGCCGTATAACCTAACTGCAATGCTCTTTTCGAAACTTGTTTCACATCTGCAGGGAGTTCAGAATAAGATCCGGCGCTAAATGCTTTCATTCAGTCAATCAGTTAACAATTCTGTCCTTTATTTAACCTTTGCCAGCGAATACGAATTCAAACTGACCGCCGATTAAGTGAACACAAGAACTTGTCCAGCAAAAATTAAGGGCACCATGAAATACGATAAGCTATTAAAATTAGTTTCAGACTAAGGCTGAAAAGCAAAGAGTTACTTAAAACCTGAGGTGGTAAGGAAGGCGATAAATGGCTGGAAATATTTTTAAACTCAAGTTCGCGATATATTTGTGTGAACATGCCTGAAGGCCTTGTTTATTTCTGCGTGTATATATTTAATTGTTCACACGTCTCTACATTCCATCGGTGTTCTAAAATAGCTATAGCTGGCTATTTTTCTTTGTGTATCATTCATATAGATTAGTTAACGGGAATGACCCTTATTTCTCTTTAATATTTATATCGCCGGCAATTATTTGTTTTACAGTGCCTTACAAATTGTTTGTTCAAATTTGAGCCGATTAATACCTAAAACCCTGAAACGAATTAAACAAGCATATTCATGAAAAAATCACTGTTCTTTTTTGCATTGATGATGCAATGTATCCTGGTTTTCGCTCAGAAACCATTAGCAAAAAAATATCCCGATATCAACATTCCGTATAAAAGATATACGCTGAAGAACGGACTTCGCCTGCTCGTGCATGAAGATCATAAGGCGCCCATCATCGCTTTCAACATCTGGTACCATGTTGGTTCAAAAAACGAAAAACCCGGCAAAACAGGGTTTGCCCATTTGTTTGAACATTTGATGTTCAATGGTAGCGAGCATTATAATGATGATTATTTTAAAGTGATGGAAAGTATCGGCTCAACCAACCTCAACGGTACTACCAATAACGACCGCACCAACTATTTTGAGAATTTCCGGTGTCGGCGTTAGATAAGGTACTATGGTTGGAAAGCGACAGGATGGGTTATATAGTAGGCGTTATAGACAGCGCCAGGCTTAATGAACAACGTGGAGTGGTGCAGAATGAAAAACGATCAGGCGATAACCAACCTTATGCCATAGCCGAAGAGCTGACCACCAAAAGTACCTTCCCCTCAAATCATCCTTATTCCTGGACGGTAATTGGCTCAATGGCCGACCTGGATGCCGCGTCAATACCCGACGTTAAAGAATGGTTTAAAAAATACTATGGGCCAAATAATGCCGTGGTCTGTATTGCGGGTGATGTAAATGCTGATTCGGTATATGCAAAGGTTGTTAAGTTTTTCGGCGACATTCCGCCACAGTCGCCTGTTGCCCGGCAAAGCTCATGGACGGCCAAAATGTCTGGCACCCACGAGGAAATAGCAGAAGACAGGGTTCCACAGGCGCGTTTGCAAAAAACCTGGAATGTACCTGCACTCGGCACTAAAGATGCCACTTATCTCAATTTGCTTAAAAGCATTTTAGCCGAAGGAAAAACCTCTCGCCTTTATAAAAAACTGGTGTACGATGATCAAACTGCCAGTAACGTGTACGCATATGTAGATGAACGCGAGATTAGCAGTCAGTTTGTGATCATCGCTAATGCAAAACCCGGCGTATCGCTTGATTCTCTTGACCATACCATCAACCGCGAACTCTCTAAAGTTTTCAGCGCAGGGGTTACGCCGGCGGAGTTGGAAAGAGCTAAAACAACCTATTTTTCTGATTTTATAAAGGGGATGGAGGGTATTGGTGGTTTTGGGGGCAAATCGGATATACTGGCACAGTATGAAACCTTTAATGGCGATGCGGATCACTATAAAACCGTACAAAAATGGATAAAAGAAGCCAATGTTGCCGATATCAAAAAAATAGCGCTCGCCTGGCTTACGGACGGCGAGTATAAATTAAAAATAGTTCCTTATGGAACCCCTGCTGCCGAAAAGAGCTTGGTTGACCGTAAAACACAACCCCCGTTAGGGCCGTCGGTGGCGGTTAAGTTCCCGGCAGTAAAGGAGTTTACGTTATCCAACGGCCTTAAAGTTGCAATGGTGAAACGCACTGCTGTGCCGGTAGTAGAGATGTCTATGTTTTTTAACGCGGGCTTTGCTGCCGACCAGGGCGTATTGCCCGGTACTGCATCAATGACCATGAAAATGCTCAAAGAAGGGACGCAAAAGCGTAGCTCATTGCAGATCAGCGATCAATCTGCAGATCTTGGTGCTTCTATCTATACTTATTCTGGTTTGGATTACTCTTTTGCAGGCATGACCGTACTGAAGACCAATCTTGATCCGGCGTTGGATATATTTTCAGATCTGATCGAAAATTCCAATTTCCCGCAGGCAGATTTTGAGCGCATAAAAAAGCAACATCTCCTTGGCATTAAACGTGAACAAGTGCAGCCTGTAAGCATGGGGCTAAGGATATTACCGAAACTGATATACGGCGCGGATCATCCCTATAGCAATCCTTACACAGGTACAGGCACCAATCATCTCTCTCCCACCCAGAGCAGGGTCTTTATATATACTTTCGCCCATTCTCTTCTGAATCATTAC
>JAESTD010000210.1 GCA_016763755.1 Mucilaginibacter sp. | reverse complement strand
CATTTGCTTATTTCGTCCTCACTATAAATGAGGTAAAAAGTTGGGCCAAACTCTACTGCGTTAAAATTTTGACTGTAAAAACCCAAGAGCTCCTTGTCGAGAGCAAGCTTTGGATATATTAATCCCTTCCAGCTTTTCTGGCCCCATTTAGGCGCACCGATATAAATGTTTAACGCTCCGGCCTTAGTCTCGTTGCTTAAGGCCTGTGCGGTAAACTCACCATCTGGTGGCAAAGTGAAATCAACGGTATTCAATGATTCGTAAACATGTCCAAATTCCATCGAGGCAATTTATATATTTGATTATGGAAAGCGAAAAACCTTTTTTTTGTTTCCCGCTTGTGTATAGTGATGACGCGGTGATTTGCAAAGTCATGATGCAAGAGCAGGGGTACGATATCTATTTCGATGACCGAATTATGGCGACCTTGGCTCATACGGAAGATTTTACCTGGATTCAATCATCCGGTGTCCTCCTTCCGGAAAGCTTGATCAATGAAATAGGCAATCACATAGAAAGTGAGTACAATTAATTATGCCGGAAATACCAGATCTTAATATTTTTCAGAAAAATCTTTCCGCTAAACTTGTCGGTCAGAAATTAGCTACCATATCAATATTGATTGAGAGACGTTTAAGGCGTCCGGTCGTTGACTTTAAATCATCATTGGAAGGTGCCAAGCTTGACTCGATTAAAAGATTTGGCAAAGAGCTGCATTTCGCTTTTGATAACGGCCATAGTTTAGGATTGCACTTAATGTTGTATGGTGAAATGCATTGGTTTGAAGGTGTAAATGAAAATCGCTTTCCTATCGCGGATCTTATGTTTGACAATGGTAGCGGGTTAGCAATTTGCGATTGGCAGAAATCGGTAATTCTTACGCTTGATCCGGTAGAGAGCAAAGTGCCAGATGCATTAGATATACCTTCCGGCTATCTGGCAGCTAAACTTTCCAAATCCTCTAAGGCGATCAAAACGCTGTTGACCGATGGCAAAGTGGTTGGTGGTATTGGAAATGCGTATGTGGACGAGATTTTGTACAATGCAAAGATTTCTCCATTGTCGCAAGCGAATAAAATTCCTGAAGATAGGATTGAAATACTTGAAAAATCTATTGAAGTGGTCTTAAATAATGCTGAACGACACATCGTTGAAAATTTCCCCTTTACAATCAATGAGAAAGAGCGGGACTTTTTACAGGTTCATCGGCCAAAAGAAAAATTGACGCTTGCTGGAGAGGAAATTTTAAAAGTTGAAATTGATAAAAGGAAAACTTACTACACGCAAAGTCAATATTTATTTGATTAGAAAATTTTGCATTTAAATATAAATGCCATCGGTGCATTGATTAGGCATAATAAAATATAAATATGGGAACCATAGGAACTTTGAGTATTAAAGGAATTGGTTATGAACAGTTTAAAAAATTCGTGAAGAAGTAAAAATTGATGATTTTAACATCGAACATCGTTTAATAAAATCATCGTTTTTTGACCATTTTCGCCGTTTAATTGAATTAACATTTTCGGATTTCAGCCCAATAGTGTTTGTCCGAGACTTGGTACTTTCCGCTGTATTGGAAAAGGTATGGAAATCCTGTAAGGTTGGTTTAGAACAAATTAAAGAATTTGTTGGAGATATAGCACTTACGGAGCTTGAATTTTCAATTATAATAGAGGAAAAAATGATTAATTTTTCGATTATTGGTAAGCCAGATTTAATTGATGGCTTTCTTCAAAATATTGATTTGATATTTACCGAAGAATACCTTTCTTCAATGGCTGACGGTACAAATGTCATGATCACCTATAATTCAAATGAGAACCGATGGGAACAAGAAATCTTCTAATATACCAAGGATATTTCTTTAGCTGTTCTCATTATTTACGTGCGATTACTGCATGTTCTTAAAATAACAGTAACAAGTCTATTCACCGCTATTATTCCGAAGTCAATTGCCAACTTTTTTATTAGCTATTACCCGTTGGCGGAATTAATTATTAACTAATTTGGAATATTTGTCGAACTCATTGTAATCATCTAAATTCATTTGTATGACTGCATCACTATATACTTTTAGCCTAAATGCTTTATCAATAAGATGTGCCTTAAACTCATCAAAAGTCCCCAAATCAGATTTAGTTGTCAATCGGTTGAAAACGATTTTGAGATATTCTTCTGCTTTCTCCCGTTCACTTTTTACGTAAAAAAAATTACCTGCTATCGCAAAATAGTAGCCATCGGATCCCTGCACACCTAACTGGTAGGTGCTACAGATAAAATAGTTGTGCAATCGAGATGCAAATATCTTCGACTCTAAATAGGAGCTCGCGACACCGGTATGCTCTTTGAAGGCTTTTAATGAAGGGTTGGTGATTAACAACAGGAGAATAAGGCCGATCGGGAAGTAATAAATTTTTTTCACGGTGAATAAGGTCGATAGCCGTAGCCCCAATTCGGCGGGTTAACAATGATGCGTGGGGCCCCATCAGTCACCGCGCCCAACGAAGAGCGCACATACGAAAGTGAAAACCCCAGCTATTGCGTACGGCAAAATCATCTACTCGTATGTTTCGGTCAGCAGTTTGGTTAGTTCGGTGACTTAAACGAGTTCGCTAAAAAAACATATCAAAGATAAGAAATGCCCGGACGCTTTTTATAACGGCACATATTTTATTTGACTTAAGGGGCTACCTACCTTACTAATAAAGTAAAATTCAATCCTCTATTTTAATGAAGTCAAATAGTTGTATTTAGCTCCAGGTAAATAGTCCAGCTAACTTATTTACCGCGATTATTCCGAAGTCAATTCGCACTTTTTTTAGATACTTTACGACCTGTGTGCCAATATCGTGCTGCGATTATTCGGAGGTCAAATAGTCGTAATTCAGCGATTAAACCGAAGTCAATTGCGACAATATTAAGTTTATCTGACTGACTGTAATGTGAGGGGTAAACATTAAATTTGCAATCACTGAAATATTGAAAATTATACAAGGTTTGCAAAAGCCTTAAAGATATGTACTAAGCGAGTATTGCTGCCCGAATTACGACCTCGAAGAACAGACAATACAAAGACTCAAGTACGCCGATTGGCGTGGCTGTATCTTTGTGTCTGTAGGGCGTCGTAACCCTGGGTGGCTCAATTATACGATAGTCACGCCATATTTATTTAACCCAATATACGACACATGAAAAAAGCAATTCTTATCACAAGCTTCGCAGCCCTAAGCTTTTCCGCCTCCGCTCAAAAATTAGAAAAGCCAAAAATCGACAAAATTAAAGGTGATACTACTTGGTCAACTTCGGAAGAAAGACTTTACACGCACATTGGTTTTGGATCATCTGATATTTTATATCAAAAAATTGAAAAGATTGCCGGAGTATACACCTTGGTTTTTAAGATTGATCGAAATAATGGAACTAACTTTTACGGCGTCAGAGCTGAAGACATCACCAATATCAAATTTTCTGACAGCAGCGTATTAAATTTACAACCAACCGTTTCTGGTCCATCTGATGTTAATCTCCATTCAAACGGACACCGTAGCATTGGCTTAGTGTTTTACGCTTTAAATCAAGAGCAATTAGTGAAACTTTCTACTAAAGCTATTTCATTCATTCGAATATCTTCTGACAAAGGAGATTTTGACTATGAGATCAAAGGGAAAAACTCGGAACTTATAAAAAACTCTATTGAATTGATTACAAAGAAATAAAAAAAACTGTCCTCAATTATGTCTTCAGGATAATAAAAAAACCTCTTAGAGCTTTCTAAGAGGCTTTTGTTGTGGTGCCAGCTGGAATCGAACCAGCGACACAAGGATTTTCAGTCCTTTGCTCTACCAACTGAGCTATGGCACCATCATCCCGTTTGGGGTCTGCAAATGTAGCGTTTTTTTCAGTTTTAAAAACTTTTTTTTCAAAATAGATAGGGTAGGGGTAATCCCTTATTGATTATCAGTGCGTTAATTCTTAAAAAGCTTTTTGTTAAGCTAATCCATCTGCATTTAAAACATTTCATACCTTGTAACATTAAAACAAATCACTATTTTCGTTATTAAATTACTATGCATGCATAATAAATTATGATCGAACAAGCTATTTTCATCGTCATACTGGCTGCTGCTGTTTACCTTTTCTGGAAAAACGCGGCTAAAGTTCGCCGTAATATATTATTGGGCCGCGAAGCTGATTACAACAATCGCCCGTCTGACCGGTGGGCTACTATGGCTCGTGTGGCTCTTGGACAAAGCAAGATGACCAAACGCCCTGTAGCCGCAATCTTGCACATATTTGTGTATGTTGGCTTTGTTATCATCAACATTGAGGTAATGGAGATACTGATAGATGGCCTTTTTGGTTCGCACAGGGTTTTCTCCAAACCATTGGGTAGTTTCTACGGTATGCTGATAGGCAGCTTTGAGGTGTTAGCCTTATTGGTATTGATATCATGCGCCATATTCCTGGTGAGACGTAATGTGCTGCGTTTAAAACGCTTTACCGGGCAGGAGATGAGCGACTGGCCAAAATCTGACGCCAATTACATCCTCATTACTGAGATCCTCTTAATGACCGCTTTCCTGACTATGAATGCTGCCGATTATAAATTGCAGGCCCTTCATTATAGTCATTACCTGCAGGTAGGCAGTTTCCCCGTAAGCGGATTTATTGCACCGTTATTACCCTCGGCGGCAGGTGCATTGGTGATGGTAGAGCGTGTTTGCTGGTGGTTCCATATTATCGGTATACTGGCATTTTTAAATTACCTGCCATATTCTAAGCATTTTCATATCCTGCTGGCATTCCCGAATACGTATTACTCAAGGTTGCAGCCAAAAGGACAGTTTGCCAATATGGACTCGGTTACCAATGAGGTAAAAGCTATGCTTGACCCTTCTTTTGTACCCGAGCCTGCCGAGATAAGCCGTTTCGGAGCAAAGGACGTAACCGATCTTACCTGGAAAAACCTGATGGACGCCTATACTTGCACCGAGTGTGGACGTTGCACTTCGGTTTGCCCGGCAAATATTACCGGCAAAAAGTTATCACCCCGTAAAATTATGATGGATACGCGCGACCGGATCACCGAGGTGGGGAATAACATAGACAAACACGGGAAAGACTATATAGACGATAAAACTTTATTGGACAATTATATAAGCCGCGAGGAATTGTGGGCATGTACAACTTGCAATGCTTGCGTGGATGCCTGCCCGGTTAACATCAATCCGCTGGAGATTATTACTGAGATGCGCCGCTACGTAGTGATGGAAGAATCGCAGGCACCGGCCAGTTTAAATAATATGTTCGGCAATATGGAAAACAACGGTGCGCCATGGAAATATAGCCAGGCTGACAGGTTTAATTGGGCGGAGAAGGAATAGATTTTAAGTTCGTAATCTATAGTCGATAGGTGCGTAGTTTGTAAATGGATACTATTGACCATGGTGTATGGACTATCGACTACAACAAAATAGAAATGGAACAAAATACAGAGGCTTTTGAAGCCCTATATAAAACATTTGTAGAGAAGGCTGCAGCCAACAGATCGGTATGGGGATTAAAGGGCAAAGGCGGATGGGCTAACGCCGAATATAGTGCTAATACAGAGGACGCTGTTATCCCATTCTGGAACGATCGTACTCAAGCCAAAAATTGTGCCCGCGACGAATGGAAAGGTTTTTTGCCGACAGAGATCTTACTTTCGGATTTTTTAGAGAACTGGTGCATTCAAATGAGCGGGAGCGACGCACAGGCCGGCATCAATTGGAATGCGCAGATGCAAGGGGTAGAGGTTGACGCTTTAGAACTTGCGGTAGATATATTGCATCGTTTAAACGAGGTTAACTCCGGCATCACTTTTTCAGGCTATAGCAGCATACAGGAATTTATAACAGATATAAGCGAAGAATAAGAGCAAGCTTACCCATGGAACAAAAGATACCAACAATGGCCGAAATGGCCGCCGAAGGCAAACAACCGGAAATACTTTTTTGGGTAGGCTGCGCCGGTAGTTTTGATGAGCGCGCGCAACGCATAACCCGCGATATCTGTAAGATACTGCAACATGTGGGTATGAGCTTCGCGGTGCTGGGTACCGAAGAAAGCTGTACCGGCGACCCTGCCAAACGTGCTGGTAACGAGTTTCTTTTCCAGATGCAGGCTATTATGAACATACAGGTGTTGGATGGCTATAATATCAAAAAGATAGTAACCGGCTGCCCGCATTGTTTCAATACCATCCGTAACGAGTACCCTGCCCTTGGCGGTAATTACGAGGTGATACACCATTCGCAACTTATCCAGCAACTCATTGACGAAGGCAAGCTAAAAGCCGAAGGCGGCGAAAGTTTTAAAGGCCGTAAGATCACTTTCCATGATCCTTGTTACCTGGGCAGGGCCAACGATGTTTACGAAGCCCCACGCCGTGCCTTAGAAATACTGGATGCAGACCTGGTTGAGATGAAACGCTGTAAAAGCAACGGCCTTTGTTGTGGTGCCGGCGGTGCACAGATGTTTAAAGAACCTGAGCCCGGGAAGAAAGACATCAACGATGAGCGCATGCTGGATGTACTGGAAGCCAAAGCTAGCGTAATTGCCTCAGGCTGCCCGTTTTGCATGACCATGCTTACCGATGGCGTAAAACACATAGAAAAAGAGCAGGAAATAAAAGTGTTGGATATTGCCGAAATAACCGTGAAGGCTAACGGGTTATAAAGCTATTTGATCCAGACGGTTACCACCCCATTTTTTGCATTTGGGCCGTAAAGTTCGGTAGGTATGGGGTGCTTGCTGTAATAAATATCAGCTATTGATTCTATTTTAAGTTTTGATAATTGGGCATAGCAATCAGGCTGGGCTACCTGGTGGCCGTTAATAAGCATTACCGGTTCTTTTACCGAAGCATCAGAAATAGGTTTGCCTGTAGTTGACAGAAGTTTGTACTTACCTAAAGCTGTTTTTAATATTGATCTTTTAATATCGGCCGATTGTTTCCCGCGGGTAACTATCAGCACATATAGCTTTCCCGGGTTTTCCGTAGTTTCAAGTATTTCTTCATTCCAGAAAGGGTCTACGGTAAGCAGGTCGGTGTTTTTTATCAATTTAAGATCGGCATCAAGCTGAACAGAGTCTTTCGCTTCGTACGATCTTTTGTTTAAGGCATAGCCCCATATCTTGCTTGTTTTATAAGCTGTATCGCATTTAAGCAACCACCCGTCAATTTGCTGTTTGGTAATATTTTGTGCTCTGGTGGTTAAGCTGAGCGATAGCAGCGCAAATACAAATAAGTATCTCATGGGTTAGTGCCTTTTAAAAATGTTAATGCTTCTTTTAAGCTGTCCAGTCTTTTTGAGGATAATTTTTTTACGGGGATATCCCACTCGGTCGCCATCGAGTCGAGGTCTCCGGCTGGGTCTTCAAAGGTTTGGTAGATGATATCGTCAGTTAGGGTTTTAAGTTCGATGGTATCGGTATTGGCGGTTCCGGGCTTATAATCCAGTCCGCTGAAACGGCTTATCTTAAACGAAAAATATTCCTGCTTACCCTGTTGATAAGTTTTTCGCAGGCGGATAAAATGATCAGTGGTAAGGTTGATCTCAAACTTTTTTAATGCAGGCTCAACAGACGGGTCATAGGCTTCATTCAGTATGCGGTTTCCCCAGTTGGTCCATTCCTGTTCGTTCATAAAACCCTTAAAACTGCAAAATAATAGGCATAATGCGGCAAAGGCAATGCTAAGGCGCGCTTTGGTGGCAGGTTTCAGAATTGATGCTGGCATGACAACATATAATATCCTCAAGTTAAAAAAACGCGTAAATTTGTGACATGGAATCTTCTTCACATTCAAGAGTTTGGATCTACCAAGCCGACAGGGAATTAACTGTTTTAGAAGCGCAGGAGGCACTGGTGTTGTTAGATAACTTTACCCGTAGCTGGACAGCACACAATAACCAGTTATTAGCCAAAGCCGAGGTAAGGTACAACCGTTTTCTGATTTTGTTTGTGGACGAAAGCCAGGCCGGGGCAAGTGGCTGCTCGATAGATAAATCTGTAAACTTTATGAAACAGATTGAGCAGCATTTCGGCATCAATTTATTTGACAGGTTTAACCTTGCCTACCGCAATGGCGAACAAATATTATCAGCGCCCCGTGCACAATTTGAGGAGTTGATAAAAAAGGGTAAAATTAACGGCGATACCATAGTATTCAACAACCTTGCCCAAACTCTTACCGACCTGCGGACCAAGTGGGAAGTGCCATTTAACGAGAGCTGGCACAAGCAGTTGTTTGGTGAATTAGCAGGAGAGTATAATAGTTAAGCGAGCCCCGACTGTCATGGTGAGCTTGTCGAACCACTCTTCGCTTATACAAGTCTTCGACAGGCTCAGACTGACAAGCTTTTTTTGTATTCCCCGTTCAGGGGCGGAATGGGTATTCTAAAACTCTAACGGCCCCAACCTGCGCATGTTTTTCAATATTAAATACTGCCGGTGTTGTAAATAGCGGGTAGGCTTGGTGGCGCTCCACCGCAGTGGGCTGGGGAATATCACGGCAATTGCTGCCGACTGTCGTTTGGTAAGTTGCGATGCAGGTTTATGAAAATATTCTTGTGATGCAGCTTCGATGCCATAAATGCCATCGCCCATTTCAATCACGTTAAGGTACACTTCCATGATGCGCTTTTTGCTCCAGAAAGCTTCGATCAACACCGTGAACCAGGCTTCCAACCCTTTGCGCACAAACGAACGGCCCGGCCACAGGAAAACGTTTTTGGCCGTTTGCTGGGTGATAGTACTGCCGCCGATCAACTTTTTGCTTTTCGAGTTTTTCTCAATGGCTTTTTCAATAGCATGGAAATCAAAACCATGGTTTTCCAGAAAGGTCTGGTCTTCGGCTGCAACAGCGGCACGTTTCATAGGGTCGGCAATTTCATCAAAATCAACCCAACGTTTGTCTATTTTCCAGTCGAGCCCGCGGCCTTTTCGTTCAAAGCCGCGCTGTATCATTAACCAGGTAACTGGTGGGTTTACAAAGCGGTACAGGATTACCACAAATAAGCTGCTTCCCACAAATATGATCATCACCAGCTTAACTATCCGCAGTAAAAGCCTTACAATGCCATTGCGGTGAATACCTTTTGAGTTGTTTTTTTTCTTACTGGTGCGCGGTTGAGGTTTCTTTGCCATTGATGTGCAAATGTAATGTAAATAAAAAAGGAGTTTGGCAATTGCCGAACTCCTTTTTTATTTGAAATCCTAAATTCTAATTTCTAAATCCTAAAAGGATGAAATTAAAAATCGGATGGTATAATTACTCAGCTACTACTTCAAAAGGTACCTGAACTTTTACTTCTTTGTGCAAGTTTACTGTAGCAACATACTCGCCCAGGAATTTTGGCTCCTGATCAAAAGTAATGCGGCGACGGTCAACTTCAAAACCTTCTTTTTTCAATGCATCAGCAACCTGGATGGTGTTGATAGCACCGAAGATTTTACCGGTTTCGCCTGCTTTAGCGCCAATAGTAAGTTTTACACCTTCTAATTTAGCAGCAATAGCATCAGCATCTTTGCGGATTTTTTCTTGTTTAAACTGAGCTTGTTTAATGTTCTCAGCCAAAACTTTACGTGCACTTTCAGTAGCTAATATAGCGTAACCTTTAGGGATAAGAAAGTTGCGGCCGTAACCCGGCTTTACATTCACTACATCGTCTTTATCGCCGAGGTTTTTTACGTCTTGTTTTAAAATAACTTCCATTTGTTTACCTCCTTGATTATTTTAATGAGTCTGTAACATAAGGTAATAAACCGATGTGGCGTGCGCGTTTAACTGCTTGTGCCACTTTACGCTGAAACTTCAAAGAAGTACCTGTTAAACGGCGAGGTAATACTTTACCCTGGTCGTTAACAAACTTTAAAAGGAAGTTAGCGTCTTTGTAATCGATATACTTGATACCGTTCTTTTTAAAACGGCAGTATTTTTTACGGTTATCCTCCACTTTTGGAGCAGTAACGTATTTAATTTGGTCGTTTGCCATTAGTTGTTCTCCTCCACTTTAGCTGCAGGTTTTTTGTTGAAAGCACCGCTGCGTTTTTTCTCATTGTAAGCAATGGCATGTTTATCCAAAGCAATAGTTAAGAAACGCAGAACGCGCTCATCACGTCTGAATTCAACCTCCAATTTGTTAATTAAATCACCCGGAGCCTTGTATTCAGTTAAGTGATAGTACCCTGTAGTTTTCTTTTGGATTGGGTACGCTAATTTTCTCAAACCCCAATTGTCTTCTTGGACAATTTCGGCTCCGCCATCAGTTAAGATCTTTGTGAATTTGGCAATTGCCTCTTTCGCAACGTCTTCTGAAAGCAACGGGGTTAGAACGATCACGGTTTCGTACTGTTGCATTATAAATTGATTTTTAATTATTTACCCGGTATATCGGGGCTGCAAATGTAGAAAGAATAAATTTATTTTCAAAGCTAATTATTCGTATTTTCAGGCCTTTAAACTATTTGATCAATTAAATGAAAAAACTTGCACTAACCCTTATTACTGCTGTTTTGTTTCTTACAGTTAAAGCACAAACAACTCCCGGGCCTAAAGAGGCGGCAATGACCGATAGCATTTGTAATTGCTTAACTAAGGTAGATCTGAAAAGCATTAAAGATAAAGCAGGCGCTTCAGCTGTTTTTACGGATTGTTTTGGCAAGTACGCAGGCTTACTGGTAGAAGTTGCCGAAGAGAAACATGTTGATGTTACGGATAAAGCGGCCATGAGGCAAGTAGGTGTAGATATCGGTAAAAACCTTTTTAAGCAAAACTGTAATGCGTTTACCCAAATATCCATGAAAATGGCATCTGATGAAATATATAAAGATACCGAAAATGGCGTTACTGATGCAACAACAGGTGTTTTTAAACGAATTGAAAATAAAGGATTTAATTATATTGTTGCAAACAGCCAGGGTAAAGAGAAATCATTTTTATGGTTTGGACAGTTTCAGGGCTCTGAGAAATTTGTTGGATCTGTGATGAGTTTGGTTGGAAAAAAAATTAAAATAACCTGGAAGGAAACGGAAGCCTATTTGCCTGTTGCCAAAGGCTACTACCCACTCAAAGAAATTACAGCGATAGATATACTATAAAAATGCATGGCATGTTATTTGCCTCACATACACAAATAACATTGCCATGAATCACGTTTGCCAACCCCACGCTTTCAGCGCTATAGAGTATGCCATTGTATTAATGCAAACCCCATATGAGGACAATAGTGTAGATGACGATGACGATAATCTCGCCAATGATCCTAATCTAAATTCCCCTGTTGAAGAAGCTCAACCCGAAGAAGGGAGCTGGGATGACGAGGATGATGACGATTTTGACGACGAGATGGAATCGCGAAACGACCTACATGAGATACGGGTAGGCGACGATGTTAACGAACCCGACCCCGAAGATGACGATCACTTGCCTGACGATGATCTGCAGTAAGATGGTTTTCTAATTATTCACATTTGGGGTTTAGTCTTTCAGGTAAGCCATTTTCTTGTTACCTTAGTGGCTGTGGATAATTTTATTGTTTCGGCACGTAAGTATCGCCCGGCAACGTTTGAAACCGTTGTAGGTCAGCAACATATCACTAATACGCTTAAAAACGCTAATAAGAATAATCAGCTGGCACAGGCATTTTTATTCTGCGGGCCGCGTGGGGTGGGTAAAACAACATGCGCACGTATTCTTGCAAAAACCATTAACTGCACCAACCTGCAACCCAATGGTGAAGCTTGCGGCGAGTGCGATAGCTGCCGGGCTTTTCAGAACGGTAATTCCTTTAATGTTCACGAGCTTGATGCTGCATCAAACAACTCGGTTGATGATATCCGCAGCCTGATAGACCAGGTACGTATACCGCCACAGGCAGCACGTTATAAGGTGTATATTATTGATGAGGTGCACATGCTCTCGCAGGCGGCCTTTAACGCCTTTCTGAAAACGCTTGAGGAACCACCTAACTACGCGATATTTATATTAGCCACTACTGAGAAGCATAAGATACTCCCAACAATCCTTTCGCGATGCCAGATCTTTGATTTTAACCGCATCAGGGTAGAGGATATGGCTGGGCACCTGTCCAACATCGCCAAAAAAGAAAATATCTCTTATGAGGATGACGGCCTTCATATCATCGCCCAAAAGGCTGATGGTGGGTTAAGGGATGCGCTATCGATGTTTGACCAGATAGTAAGCTTCAGCGGTGCTAATGTTACCTATAAAGCCGTAATTGATAACCTTAATATACTTGATTACGACTACTACTTCAATATCACCGACAGGCTTTTACAGGAAGACAGCGCCCAAACATTGCTGCTTTTTGATGAGATCTTGTCTAAGGGTTTTGACGGTGCGCATTTTATCTCAGGCCTATCAGAGCACTTGCGTAATCTGTTGGTGGGTAAAGATACTGCTACCATTAAGTTGTTAGAGGTAAGCGAAACCATTAAGTCGAGATACTTACAGCAATCACAAGCGGCATCGGTATCGTTCCTGTTATCGGCCATGAATATTGCCAACCAGTGCGATATTAGCTATAAGCAAAGTAAGAACCAGCGCCTGCAGGTAGAGCTGGCTTTACTGAAGATGAGCAACCTGCAATCGGTCTTTAGCCTCGCAAGCATGCCTGCCGGAAATGTAGCTGCTCCTAACGGAGAGGTAAAAAAAAAACCTGATACCTCAGTAAATACGCCATCTGCGCAGCCGGTAATAGCCGATGATGTAAACATTGTGCGTGACACGCCGGTAAGTTATAATACTACAAAACCGGCGCAGCCCGTAACAGCAATACCATCGTTATCGGCCCAATCTGCAACGGCAACCCCGTCGCTTTCAACACCGCAAACTGCCGCTGCCGCTACTGCTGAGGCACCGGCGGAAAAGTCTAAAATATTCATACCCAATGTTCATTCGGCGGCTACATCGGTTAAGATTCCGTCCCTAAAAGAGTTAGGTAAACAGGTTGAAGAAGCTGCCCTTGAAGAAGAAGACCCTTATTTAAAAGGTGTTGACCAGGAAGCTTTCACTATTGACCGCTTTTTAGAATTATGGACCAAATACGGCGGCGATCTTAAAAAAGACGGCAAGCCCGTTGGCTTATATACTATCTTTACAGGCATCACCCCCAAAGTTCTGGGGCCCGAAACATTTGAAGTAGTTTTAGCCAACAAGGTACAAGAAGCCGCTTTCAGAGATCAGCGCCCGCATTTACATAACTTTTTACGAAGCAGTTTAAAGAACTTTAATTTAGAGGTGAACTCAAAAGTTGAAGAAACAACCGCCGTGCGTAAGCCATATACAGCAATAGAAAAATTTCAATACCTGGCTGCCAAAAACCCGCAACTGCTGGAGTTGAGGAGCAGATTTAATCTGGATTTTGACTAACAAACAAAAGGACGCCTAAATCGAGCGTCCTTTGTTATTGCGAATATATAATCTTCTTATTTATTAGGTGTATCATTTTTAGGATACCCTTCTTCATCAAGATCATCACGGTCATCTTCTGGGGTGTGGGCCAGGGCCTCGTCGCGGGGGTCAAGTTGTACAATCTTACCGCTATCGATATGCATACCTAACGAGTCTGCATCGGTTTCTAATGAACGGTCTGCGTCGTACTCGCCTTTAGTATCGTAAGGGTTTGCCTCATCATAAGTCGAATCGATGTCGTCGCCGTTCTTAGCTGTCGTGTCGTAAGGGTCAGGATGGTCGTAATCGGCATCGTCACCTTTTACATCGTATTCATAACTGTTAAGCTCCTCATCGTAATTGAGGTTTTCGGTATCGCCGGTTTCATTTGCATCGTTATCTTCAGGATCCGTTACAAAGTCGTCGTTTGGGTCGTTGGTTATCATAGGTCAATTGTTTGGTAAATATCAACCAAAACCCTGCCAAAAATATAGACGTTTACAGGGTTTTGCGGTATGAAGTAACGCCGCCCAAGGCGAATTTGAAGTTAATGCTTATTTGCGACCATCTGTCTTTAGTCTTACCTGTATTGAAACCATCAAGGTTATCAGTAAGATCGAAATTTATTTGGTAGCCAATATCCAGTTTAAACGAAGGCTGACTGTACTGATTAAAAAACTTAAACTCGTAACCAATGCGGGCAGGTATATATAGTTCGTTACTTTTATCGAGTCCGCCGGTATAAAATGGCGTGCCATCTTCATATTTTAAGGTAGATGATGTCCGGTTTATCGACTTCATATTATTAAGCACATAACCAACACCCGTTGATACGTAAAGATTTTTTAACCCAGCCATAATGCCACCCCCGCTGTAATCAATTAGTTCTCCGGCTTGCAGCTGCCCTCTAAAAACCAATGCCGTATAGCTGTTTTTAAAATATCTTCCCGTTGCCGATTTAACGTCGCCCCCCTCCAAACGGCCGCCCTGCAATTCAAAAATGTAGTTTGCGTATGGCGTTTGGTTAAAGTTGAAGCTGGCTGCTACAGACGCTGTTCCCTTTACCGACTCAGCATCACCATAAACTTGATTATATGCACCTCCTAAACCTAAATCGTACTGTGCATAGTCGTAACCTATTTGCGCTTTAGATACAACGGCAATTGCAGAAAACAGCAAAGTAAACAAGGTGCTTTTAACAAACAATTTGAACATAAAATGGGGCTAAGGTCTGTTGTTAGAGAACATGATAACGTAAAGGTAACAGCCTGAATGAAAAAAACAATATGCAATTACGGTTAAAGGGGTTATTTATCAAAAATAAATAAGCAAAGCTAAAAGTTTTGTTAATTATAAACTGCCAACAATTTTGGATAAATGCCGGTTAACTTTTTTCAATTAGTTAAGCCCATAAATTTTTCCGAATAAAAAAATATGTATGTTTGAAACCGTTAAAAATAAAAATCATAACAAGCGATGTCGAAAATTAAAGTAGCAAATCCGGTTGTTGAACTGGACGGTGATGAAATGACCCGCATCATCTGGAAGTTTATAAAAGATAAACTAATTACCCCGTACCTTGATCTTGATATTAAGTATTACGACCTGGGTATCGAGTATCGTGACGAAACTGACGACCAGGTAACTGTTGATGCTGCGAACGCCATATTACAATATGGTGTAGGTATAAAATGTGCTACCATCACGCCTGATGAGCAACGCGTAGAGGAATTTGGCCTTAAACAAATGTGGAAGTCGCCAAATGGCACAATTCGTAACATTTTAGATGGTACAGTATTCCGCGAACCTATTGTGATGAGCAACGTGCCGCGTTTAGTGCCAAATTGGACTGCGCCTATCTGCATTGGCCGCCACGCATTTGGCGATCAGTACCGCGCAACCGATTTCCTTACAAAAGGGAAAGGTAAACTTACTGTTACTTTTACTCCTGAGGATGGCGGCGAAGTACAATCATTTGAAGTATTTAACTTTAAAAATGATGGTGTTGCCTTAACCATGTATAACACTGATGAGTCTATCAAAGGCTTTGCACACGCATGTTTTAACCAGGCGTTAATGAAAGGCTGGCCTTTATACCTGTCAACTAAAAACACCATCCTTAAAAAGTACGATGGCCGTTTTAAAGACATTTTTGAAGAGATCTACCAAAAGGACTACAAAGCTAAATTTGACGCTGCCGGTATTACTTACGAGCACCGTTTAATTGATGACATGGTTGCATCGGCCCTTAAATGGAACGGTAACTTTGTTTGGGCTTGTAAAAACTACGATGGCGACGTACAGTCTGACACCGTAGCACAAGGCTTTGGTTCATTAGGTTTAATGACCTCTACTTTGGTAACCCCTAATGGTAACGTTATGGAAGCCGAAGCAGCACACGGTACAGTAACCCGCCACTACCGCGAGCACCAGGCAGGCCGCCCAACTTCAACCAACCCGATTGCATCTATTTTTGCATGGACCCGTGGTTTAGAGTTCCGCGGTAAACTGGATAACAACCAGGAGTTGATCGATTTCTGCCACGCTTTAGAACAGGTGTGTATCGAAACAGTTGAAAGCGGTAAAATGACCAAAGATTTAGCTATCACCATTAAACCTAAGGTTGAGCACGGTACCGATTACCTGTACACCGAAGAGTTTTTAGAAGCTATTGACGAAAACCTAAAAAAGAAATTAGGTAAATAATTATCTGGGTACTTTTTAAATACTAAGCCCGGTTTGCATTGCAGACCGGGCTTTTTTGATGCGCCTCTTTAATCACGTATTAATAAGCATCATCGCTTTGTTTCTTAGCTACACGGGCGTCTTTTCGTACCCTCAGGAAATCGCCGGTGTGATATTCTATTCTGGTTAAATAATTATAGTCGTTGCCTGTTGTTACCAGGTTGCCTTTGTACATGTAAGCTCGCTGAACTATAACATGATAAGCCTCATCATTTAAACTTGCCTGGCCTGTAAAGAAAAAATGATCTTTAAACTTCTTTAACGGATAATAACCATAATCGGTAGCTATGTAGGGTGTGCCATTTAAAACAACAGCGTAAGCAGAACCTGGCATTAGCTGGGCCGGTTTATCATTTTTATCAAATGTGAATACATCATTAATTGTTCCCTTGTTAGGTACGGATACTTTTGCATCTGGTGTTTGGGCGCAAAACGAGTTGTAAGTAAGGTATAGCCCATCGGTAAATTTATCGGTGTTGTAAGCTTTGAGTTTAGTTGCCTCAACGTTATCAATGTTTAAGATGTCGTTGTAACTGTAAGCAAGGTTTGTTTGCGGGCCTTTGTCAAGATTTTGCTTAATAAAATCAGTAACTATTTTATTGCCGCTTTTTAGCAGTGCCCCGGTAACATCCAGATGCGAAATTATTTTAGCAACGGTATCTATGGCCGATATCAATTGGTAGCTATCGCCTTGTTTGTCATATATATTGGCTTTGAAATAAAAGTATCCGTTTTCTCTTGTAGTTTTAGTTACCTCAGCAAAGGCCATTTCTCTCAGTTGTAACAGTAGTTCATGTTTGGCACCGACGGTATCTGTAAGGGCGGCCAAAACATTGGCAAACTGAATTTTTAAGGCAGTATCTGGTATCACAACCCTCGGGATATTGATCAGCCCTTTTTGTACAAAACCCATAGTTATGGTATCCATGCGGCTATCCAGCAAAGTTATTTTGCGGTATATGCTTGGTACTTTACCCACAGGCGGCGTAAAAGAAAATTTAGTTTGAGCCTTAGCTATGTTGCATACAAGAAGTAACAACGAAACGGATGCGAGTAGTTTTTTAAGAGAGATACGAGTGGACATATTGTGATAAAATGGCGTTTCAAAATTAGTAATTAGGGTTGATACTTGTGCAGTATAAGCTATACAGATATTTAAGAAAAACTCTGCCAGCCTATCGCAAATTCCCTAACTTAGCCGCTAATAAATAAAAAAGCTTCACCATGTCAACTCCATTATACCCGCTAAAGTTTAAAACCATATTCAAAGATAAAATATGGGGCGGCCATAAAATTGAAACTTATTTACACAAGAACATAGGCAATTTGCCAAACTGCGGTGAAACCTGGGAGATATCAGGAGTTAAGTCTGATGTATCTGTGGTGGATAGCGGCGAGCTGAAAGGCCAGTCGTTAGCCGATTTGTTAGAACAATACCAGGCTGACCTGGTAGGAGAGAAGGTGTATAAACATTTCGGCAATACTTTCCCTTTGCTGGTTAAATTCATTGATGCTAATGATGACCTGAGCGTACAGGTACATCCAAATGATGAACTGGCTAAGAAGCGCCATAACTCATTTGGTAAAACCGAGATGTGGTACATTATTGAGGCTGATAAAGGTTCTACCCTCATCACCGGCTTTAACCAGGAAATGGATGAGCAAAAATATGTTGATGCTTTAAATAGTGGCCACATCATGGATATCCTTAACCGCGAGGAAGCCAAGGCCGGCGATGTGTTCTTTTTACCTGCAGGTCGTGTACATACTATTGGTAAAGGATTGTTAATTGCAGAGATTCAGCAAACATCAGACATTACCTACCGTATTTACGATTTCGACCGCGTTGATGATAAAGGCAACAAACGTGAGCTGCATACAGAAGAAGCTTTAGCTGCCATTGACTACAAACATTACGATGAGTACAAAACAATTTATCATCCTGAGAAGGACGAAACCGTACACGTTGTAAGCTGCCCTTATTTTACCACCAATGTATTGGATGCAACCCACGGAACGGAGAAGGATTACTCAAACCTGGATTCGTTTGTGATACATGTTTGTGTGGAAGGTGAATACACCCTGAAACATAACGATTTGGCTTACCCGGTAAAAATGGGCGATTGCATACTGCTGCCGAAAACCATTGATAAAGTGGAACTGAAAACCACGTCCGGCTTCAAGATTTTGGAAAGCTATATTGAGTAATTAGCTTAACTGTATTGCAGTTGCGCGCCGGGATGTTGCAGCGTATGGAATATTTCGGTAAGATATGCCTCGCTAAGTGGTTTTAAAAGATAATCCGCTACCAGCGGATTTTTTTTTGCCCTGGTGATATCCCGCAGATCAACTGATGAACTAATGTTGTAGATAGTTATCGGTTTTGGCAAGCGTGACTTTATTTCCCCAAATGCATCATTAAATTCCCATCCATCCATTACGGGCATATTAATGTCTACAAATAAAACATCTGGTAAGTGGCGGCTGTTTCGCGGGTCTCTGAGGTAGTTAATAGCTTCTAAACCATTGCTAAAATCAAGTATTTCGTCAAAAAGGCCTTTAATACCCGTAAATTTTTTAAAACCGTAGGTGAAGATCTTGTCATCATCCACAATCCCCGCTGTCACATATTTGATCTCGCTACTCATTTTGGTGTATTAACTATAGGTTATTACAGTAAATTTTATGCCAATGTTTACGAAAGTTTTTACATAAATGTTTCGTCCAAATATTCTTATTTGGTGTTAGCCGAAAATTAATGTGATTTAAACCAGTTTTACGGTAAACTTTGTACCAATGTTTACGGTACTTTCTACAGAAATGTTACCACCAAGAGCTTCAATTTGGTTTCGGGTCATAAAAAGCCCAATTCCTTTCGAGTCTGCGTTTTGATGGAAGGTTTTGTACATGCCAAATAATTGCTCGCCGTGGCGTTCAAGGTCAATACCAAGGCCATTATCTTCAAAGGTCATGTATACTTCATTACCGTTTTTGTAGGTAATGATATTGATTACCGGTTTACGATCGGGGTGTTTGTATTTTAAAGCATTTGTAAGGAAGTTTTGCAAAATGCTTTCAAGGTATGCAGGTACGTAGTTAATGAAAGGAGCCTGGCTAAAATTGGTATGAATTTCGGCATCGGCAGAAACAATGTTAGTATGCAGCGCCGACTCCACATTGTCAAAGATCTTTTGAAACTCAACCAGCTTAGTGCCTTTAGATATCTCAGCCTGCATTTTTACGATGTCATCCAGATAGCCCATTGTAGAGCTAAGGCTTTCGCTAATGGTTTTGATATGCTGAAAAATTTCTGTCCGGTCTTCAGCGAGTTTGGTTTCCTGGTACAGATCAACCATAAATTTCAAATTGCCGGCGTGTGAGCGCAGATTGTGTGATACGATGTAGGCAAAGTTTTGCAGGCGCTTGTTTTTATCATCCAATAAATTTATGGATGATTGCAACCTAAGCCCGCGGCGTTTAACGTTATCAATATCCTGAAAAGTACCGCGGATAGTAATACACCGGCCGTATTCATCCAACACGGGTACTGCTTTACATTTTACCCAAATGATATTATTCTTGGCAGTTCTAAACTCAACTTCAATATCATAAGGCTTGCAAAGGGTGAGGGCCTGGTTAACCGCTTCCTCTACTATTGGGCGGTACTGCGGCATAAAAAACTCTATCGCCTCTGGTACGCTTAGTTTAATATGGTTGTTAAGTTCGAAAATGTCGTAAACTTCCGAGCTGAATTTCAAGTCCATGCTGCGGCTGTCTATCTCCCAGATACCGATCTTGGCAATACGGCCTATCTCTAATGCTTGAAGTTCGCTTTCGGCGGTTTTAACCTGGGCTATCTTTATAGCGTTGATGTTAACGAGTATACCATATAGCACCATACCCTCGGCTGTATCGCGGCGATGAGTGGTACTCTCAAACCAATGGTAACCGTTGTTTTTGGTTAATAGCCTTATGTGAGCCGTGCGGGGGCCGCCAAGCCTTGGCGAGTAAGTTGTTTTTACGAAGGTTTGTTTATCCTGATAATAAAGCAGGTGCTCAAAGAAATAGTTGTATGAGCATTCTATTTCATCGGGAGTATAGCCTAAAACAGAATAAAACCCTGCCGACCATTTTAGTTGTTTGGTGTCGGGGTTGTATTCCCAAATGCCGATATCCTTATTATCAATAAGATGCGCAAGATGAGACAGGCTCTCGCCAGAAAACGTATGTCCGTCAGAAAAACTCATTTTACGCAATAACCAATAATTTTCAATTCAATAACGCCTTCTATATTATAAATAATATGCCAAAGCCTTTTAGCTTCGATTTTTTGCAACAAATTGTTGCTTTGAATTACCGACGTCGAAATATTCTTTCATTTAGTCGATAATGTTTAACCATTGGTTTAACTTTCAAAATCTCCGCTGCACTATACTGAACTGAAAACTAAACCGGTGAAATAGCATCTCCAACAATACTATTTTATGCTAAGTTGGTAAACTTGCATTGGGTAAAAATACCATATATTTTGAGAGAATAATACGCTCTCTCTAAAAGCTTTACAACTTTTAAGAGATATTGTCCAAATATTGTGAAGAAGGCAGGTATATAGCCTTTGCCCCTTGCATGCAATAAAATAGAATTAGTACCCGAGGCCGTATTAAATTCTTTGCTAAGAGGCAACTAAAACGTCGATCTTTTTTGTATATGTAATTTTGACATTTTTTATTTATGTTTACGTCAACCAATTTCTAAACAATGAAAATCACTCTTATTAAAGTATTTGCTGCTGCTTTATTAGGCGCAGTCTCTGTTAACGCTGTGGCGCAAAAAGCGTCGGCAGGCAAAGTATGGTCGGCAGCTAAGGCAAATGCCTGGTATGCTAATTATAAATGGATGAGCGGCTCAGATTATATTCCCGCAACAGCCATTAATCAATTAGAGATGTGGCAAGCTGATAGCTTTGACCCGAAAACCATTGATAAAGAATTAGGCTATGCCGAAAGCATCGGCTTTAATACCATGCGAGTGTTTTTATATAGCCTGGCCTGGCAGCAGGATAAAGCCGGCTTTAAAAAACGCGTGAACGATTATTTAGCTATTGCAGATAAACACCATATCAAAACCCTGTTCGTGTTTTTTGACGATTGCTGGAACGCCGACGCTAAGATTGGTAAACAGCCTGCACCAAAAACGGGCATACATAATTCAGGTTGGTTACAAGATCCAGGCAACCGTTTGGGTAAACCCGGCCAGGAAGCCATGTTAAAAGCTTATGTTACCGATGTGATGACTGCTTTTAAAAATGATAAACGCATCCTGCTTTGGGATCTGTATAAAGAGCCGGGCAACTCTAAAAAGAAAGATGCCTCTATGGACCTGCTGGTTAAAGTATTTAGCTGGGCAAGGGCTGTAAATCCAAGTCAGCCTTTGTCTGTTGGCTTGTGGGACTGGACATTTGAAAAACTGAACACCTATCAGGCGCTTAATTCAGACGTGATCACCTACCACGATTACAGCGAGGAGCCATCGCACCTTAAAACCATACAGATGCTTAAAACGCACGGCAAGCCGTTGATCTGTACAGAATATATGGCCCGTACCCGCAACAGCCGTTTTGAAACGGTTATGCCAATGTTAAAGAAAGAAAAGGTTGGCGCTATCAATTGGGGTTTTGTTGAGGGCAAAACCAATACCATCTACGCTTGGGATACCCCAATGCCGGGTGGCAGCGAACCAAAAGAATGGTTCCACGATGTTTTTCGCAAGGATGCACAGCTTACAAACCTGAAGAGGTGGAGCTGATCAAAAAATTGAATGGTAAATAAGACCGCTGAATTTTTTGATTAGAATGATTTGATGATTATGCTAAACGAGGCGATGCTGTGGTATCGCCTCGTTTGTTTAAATGATTGTCATTTTGGGCGATAGCGAAGAATCTAACCGCATTCTCTATAAAGTTTATAGATACTTCGCTGTCACTCAGCATGACAAGTTTAGTTACTTGTTAGTGTTCACGTTCACGCCATGAACATCGTGAACATCCGTGAACAAACGTGAACGCTCGATGATGAGCGTCTTGTCGGATAATTATTCAATGCCTTTGTAACCTACTAACTTATCGAAGTAAGCAGCTACAGCAGTTACTTCATCAGCAATTAGAGCGATATGGCCGTCCGGTCTTATCAGCACCACGCCGCTGGATATTTTATAAGCATCAACAATGGCGTTATCTTTCACTTTTATCACATTCAGGGAACCTGCAGCCGGAATATCTGCGTCGCCAAATAATAGCAGGTCCCAGCCTGCGCCTTGCAGTTGTTCTGAAATCCAGCTACCATTTGCTAACTGTACGTTAGGTGCTCTGTCGCCGGCGCGTAGTTCGGTTTGCGGGTGTGGGTTGTTAATGCCTAACGAGCTGTCTCGATAATTCAGATCCAGTTGTGTACCGTCATTAGTGGCCAGTGTTTCAAAAGCGCCCTTACCTGCGGTTGCAGCCGCTATCATTGCCTTTTGGCGTTCTGAGGCAGCTTTTAATAGCCAATCAGCAATAGGGATGCGCTCTTCGGCATAAGTGTCAAGCAATTCATCTTTTGCATTACCATTAATTACTGCTGCCAGTTTCCAGCCCAGGTTATAGGCATCTTGTATGCCGGTGTTCATGCCCATGCCACCTGCGATAGAATGCACGTGGCAGGCATCACCGCAAATAAAGGCATTACCCACACGGTATTTTTCGGTCCTGCGTACGTTAACGCGATAGATAGATTGCCAGGTGCTGTTAGTAAAGCTAACGTTCTGTATTTGTGTACGTTCTTTAAAAAGTTGATTAAAACCTTCCAGCGTTGGTGTTGGGATCTTGCCTTGGGCATCAGCAGGCATGGCGGCCTGCAATTGCCAGTTATTGCTATTCTTAAACGGGAATAATGCAAACGCCAAACCATATTCGGCGCTTAACCAATTGTACCAAGCGTCGGGTTTTAGTCCTTCAACTTCTACGTCGCCAACCCAGAGTTGTTCTTCCTGATGGGTTTCGCCAATGAAAGCTATACCTAATTTTTTCCTGGTAGTACTTTTGCCACCGTCGCAAGCAACTAAATAAGTACAGTTTACATCTTCTGTCCAGTTGGGTGTTTGCAGCTGGCAAACAATGCCGTTATCGGTTTGGTTAAAATCTGCTAATTCCGTACCCCATTCTATCTTGCCGCCTAATTCTTCAAACTTATCCCTTAAGGCTGCTTCTACCTGGTATTGCGGCAGCAGCAAAACTTTTGGGAATCGGGTATCATTGCGTAAAAAGTGTTTACGCGGGCTTTCGCCTATCATTTCGGGACCATTGTATTTGCGGTAGGGTAGTTCGGTATAACCCTGTTGCATCAGTTTATCGGCTATGCCAAGGTTATCAAATATTTCGAGGCTGCGTGGCTGTAATGCTTTGGCCCGCGAGCCAATTTGAGGAGCGGCCGAGCGCTCAATTATCCGGCAGGGAATGTTTCGCCTTACCATTTCGCAGGCTAAAGTAAGTCCTACGGGGCCTGCGCCGATGATCAATACTGTTGTGTTATTCATGGTGATAAATTTGTTGACACAAAATTATCCAGGCGTTATTCGGTCGGCGATAACAATTGTTAATTAATCAGGCCCGGTTACGGATCCGGCTCAATGAAACGGAAGTAATACCCAGAAAAGATGCAATATAGTGTTGGGGTATGCGCCTGATGATCTCCGGATGTTCGGCAAGTAACTCCTTATAGCGTTTTTCGGGGTTGTCTTTAATGCGCGAGATAAAAAGTTGCTGGTAATGAAGTAACCGCTGCTCGATGTAGCCATGATAAACGTCCTGAAAATCTTTGGATGCTGCTTTTAACTCCTTAAACTTACTCAATGGTATGGCATAAACCACGCATGGTTCAAGCGTTTCCACATTATACCAGCTTGGCGCATCGGCAATAATCGATTCCATGGAGGAGACAAAATTGCCGTCGAAACCAAAGTTCATGGTCACTTCTTTACCATCGCTGCTGATGAACCAGCACCTGCAACATCCCGATTCGATATAAAACAGTCTTTTTGCCAAAGCGCCTTCTTTAACCAAAAGCGTTTTTGCTGGGATCTCTTCGCGTGTGAAGGTTTCTTTTACTGATTGGATAATTTTTTCGTCGGCAGGCATAAACAAATGTAGCAAACTGTTTTATTCAAAAAATAACCTTGCGTAGCGTGGCTACCGACCGCCTGCTGGCGCACGCGTGACGCGTGTGCCGTGCGTATAGCAAATTACGTTCGTGTATCCGGAAATTTGTCAACCTCATTGTCAATGTAATGCAATATTTTAATAAAGACTACCAATTTTGTAGTTTTAATTTTTACATTTGTTGCGTTATAGTTCTTTAAATATACTTATCCAGAAAGACCGAGGGAAGGGCCCTGCGAAGTCTTAGCAACCTGTACCGCTATGGTAAAAGGTGCTAATTCCTGCTTTGTGCTATTGATACAGAGACAGATAAGCTGATTTAAACGATCTGCACTACATTGCAGGATCACTGCTTTAGCAACATCTCCCTTTCGATATTCCGGATTTTTTTTACCTAATTTGGTAATAGCAATTTGCTTATTACTGTTAATACATTCAACTTAAAAAAACTTAAAACCATGAGCTTAAGAATTGGCGACGATGCCCCAAACTTTAAGGCACAAACATCTAAAGGCGAAATTGACCTGTACGAATATCTTGGCGATGGCTGGGGCGTGCTTTTCTCGCACCCTGCCGATTATACACCGGTTTGTACCACCGAACTGGGCAAAACGGCAGCCTTAAAAGACGAGTTTACGAAGCGTAACGTAAAGGTGTTGGCTTTGAGTACGGATAATGTGGAATCGCACAAGGGCTGGATAAATGATATTAATGAAACACAGAATGTTGAGGTGAATTTCCCGATCATTGGTGATGAAGACCGCAAGATCTCTGAGGCTTATGATATGATTCACCCGAATGCTTCGCTTACAGCTACCGTGCGTTCGTTGTTCATCATTGGCCCTGATAAAAAGATAAAATTGATCATCAGCTACCCGGCATCAACCGGCCGTAACTTTCAGGAAATTTTACGCGTGATCGACTCCCTGCAACTAACTGCCTACCACAGCGTTGCTACCCCTGCCGACTGGAAAGACGGCGAGGACGTAGTGGTGATACCATCTATAAAAACTGAAGATATCCCGGCTAAGTTCCCTAAAGGTTTCAAAGAGGTGAAACCATATTTAAGGACCACGCCACAGCCAAATAAATAAGGCTAAAAAACCTTAAGCCGCGTGACCGAGAGGATAGGTGAGGGCCTGCAAAACCTTTAACGGTAGTTCGAATCTACCCGCGGCATCTGAAATTATTAAACAACAGGATGTAAACGGGCCGCAAGGCCCGTTGCTTTTTTGGCCTCACCCCGACCCCTCTCCAAAGGAGAGGGGCTTTTTCACCCTCTTTGCGCAGCAGAGAGGGTCGCGCACGAAGTGCCGCGGGGTGAGTCAACTCATGAATTGACTCACCCCGACATCTCCGTCGCGACGGATCGTCGACCCTCTCTTCGCTGCGCGAAAAGAAGGTGAGGAATCAGAAACTATTTTAAGCCCATTTCTATAAGAGAGACTTCAAAACCAATTTGTCATTCTGAGCGACAGCGAAGAATCTAACCGCATGCTTAGAACGCGGACAGATGCTTCACTATGTTCAGCATGACAAATTTTTAGGATAACAATTCCCATCCCTCGCTTGTATAATCATTATGAGCAAATTACCCCACAACTGGCCCGTTCTTGATTTTCATTATCTGAAGGATACCATCGCCACCGTGCATATGTGGACACAGATAATTGGCAAGGTGCGACTAAAGAAATCGCCATGGATAAACCATTCCTGGCAGGTAACGCTTTATGTAAGTTCAACCGGACTGACCACCGGCAGCATCCCGTATGAGGATGGTATTTTCCAGATAGATCTGGATCTGATAGGTCACCACCTTTGCATTACCACCAGTACAGGTGGTAAATGTACCACAGCTTTGGGGGCTACTACCATTGCCGGGTTTTATCATACTTTAATGGATAAGCTGAAGGCTGTTGGGGTAAATGTTGAGATCTATGCGGTTCCTAATGAATTGGAAACGGCGATCCCGTTTGCCGAGAATACCGCGCCATGCACTTATAACCCCGAAGCTATGCATACTTTGTGGCAGGCTTTGGTGAGCATCAATAATGTGTTTACCCGTTTCAGGGCGGGCTTTTTGGGCAAATGCAGCCCGGTGCATTTCTTTTGGGGGGCATTTGATCTGGCGGTTACAAGGTTTAGCGGTCGTACGGCGCCGCAGCACCCGGGCGGGGCGCCAAATATGCCGGTTGAGGTAATGCAGGAAGCATACTCGCACGAGGTAAGCTCATGCGGTTTTTGGCCGGGCAGCGAGGCTTTCCCGCAACCATCATTCTACTCGTATTGCTACCCAACCCCTGATGATTTTGCAAAGCAGGAAGTATTGCCACCACAGGCATTTTACAGCGGCGAAATGGGTGAGTTTCTGCTAACGTATGAGGTGGTACAACAATCGGCCAACCCTGATGAAGTGCTGCTGCAATTTATGCAATCAACTTATGATGCAGCCGCCCGCACAGGTAACTGGGATAAGAACCTGGAGTGCGACCTGCAATGGTTAAAGCAATAACTTAAAACAAATTATTTACAGGCTTTTGCGCCGGCGATGGCTTTTGCTGTTGCGCTGTTTTGCGCAAGCACCATGTAGTCATGCAGCGCAGGCCTTGTACGTTGGTCGTTTTAATCGGCTCAAATAACTCGGCCCCAAGGTCAACAGTGTATTCCATCACCATCTCCTCATCAACCAAAAAACGTTGCGAACCATCGGGCAGTACATACCGGCTGTTGCCCAAATTTTGCACCTTATCGGTTATACCGATGTCTGATGCCAGTCGGGCAAAGAAATAGCCACCCGGTTTAAGCACACGCCACATGGATCGCAGCATGGCATCAAAATGATTGTTATCCTTAGCAAAATGCAGCACCGCGCTGCAGATCACCAAATCGAAAGTATTATCCTCAAAAGGCAATTCCTCTGCCGGGGCAACTTTGAAATTATCTGCAGGAAGGTTTGGTGCCAGTTGGGCAGCTAATTGTTTTACCTGTGCAATAGCGTTTGTATCAGGATCAATACCATGAACGTTGAAACCGTTTTGCAGAAAATAGATAATATTCCGGCCACCGCCGCAGCCTGCATCAAGTATATTCTTACAATTATCAAACCGTCCTTTAAGCAATTGGTCAAACAGGTAAATGTCAATATTGCCGAGGGTTTGCTGCAGGTTGTTCATGAGTAAATTGCTTAAGATGATGCAATGTAACAATAACCAATACGGTTTAAAAGGAGTGCAACGTAATTAGGTAGTTTACAGGATTATCTATATTATTGTGTATCGCCTACACAATGGCGTTGGTATTATCTCACATTTTTACCCGTACCAATTTTGACTAAACTTAAATCATTGCTGCTGCTAAGCTTCATTATGCTTTGTAGTACCGCCTTTGCGCAAAAAAAGAATGCAAACTATCAGCTGCATATCAAGCGCGCGCAGTTTCCTATAAAAATTGATGGTTTGCTTGATGAAAGCGATTGGCTTGCCGCCGACAGCACGCAGCAATTTTACATGGTATTACCTATGGATACCAGCTATGCTAACCTCAAAACCATTGTGCGTACGGCTTATGATGATAATAATTTCTACATATCGGCAGTATGTTACACGCCCACGCCGGGTTATATGGTAGAATCGCTGAAGCGCGATTTTGGATTCTTGAAGAACGACAACTTTATCTTCTTTATGGATCCGTTTGATGCCCGTACAGATGGCTTCACCTTTGGCGCCAACGCTGTTGGTGCGCAGTGGGACGGGATCATGTTTGAGGGTAGTAAGGTTGATTTGAGTTGGGACAACAAATGGTACTCTGTAGTGAAAAACTATCCTGATAAATGGGTTTTCGAGGCCGCTATTCCCTTCAAAAGTATCCGCTATAAAAAAGGTATCAAAGAATGGGGTATCAACTTTAGTCGTAACGACCTGAAGACCACTGAAAAATCGGCGTGGGCACCTGTGCCAAGGCAGTTCCCTACAGCGGCATTGGCTTACACGGGTACCTTGGTATGGGACGAAGCGCCTCCGGTAGCAACGCATAATATCTCGTTGATCCCTTATGCATTGGGCGGTATCACCAAAGATTTTGAACACAACAAAGATGCCGTTTGGCGCAAGGAAATAGGTGGCGACGTAAAGGTAGGCCTTACCTCATCCCTTAACCTCGACCTCACGGTTAACCCCGATTTTTCGCAGGTTGATGTGGACCAGCAGGTTATCAATCTAAACAGGTATGAGCTTTTCTTCCCCGAGAAGCGGCAGTTCTTTTTAGAGAACGGAGACCTGTTTGCCAATTTCGGTTACGCTGATATAAGGCCATTCTTTTCGCGCAGGGTGGGGTTGAATGCACCTATCCGCGGCGGCGCAAGGCTTACGGGTAAGATAGATAAGAACTGGCGTGTAGGGGTGATGGATATCCAGACAGGCCAATCCAGCGCGGATAATCTTGCGGGGCAAAACTTTGGTGTGGTAACCTTGCAACGAAGGGTATTCTCGCGATCAAACATCGGTATCATGTTCGTTAATAAAGACGCTACGGGCAGCGCGCCCTCCGAGGGAAGCAAGGGCTCGGCTTATAACCGTAACATTGGTTTAGAGTATAACTTAGCATCGTCAAACAACCAATGGACGGGTAAATTATTGGGATTGAAATCTTTTAGTCCGGGTGTGAGCGGGCACGATTACGTGCAGGCCGCCAACCTGCAATACCTCAGTAAATATTGGACCATTGCCTTGCAACAGCAGTATGTAGGCAGAAACTACAATGCCGAATCGGGCTATGTACCGCGCAAGGGCTACAACAAACTGGCGCCGATATTACAGCATAACTTTTTGCCAAAAAGCGGAATTATCCTTTCGCACGGCCCGCAGATTAGCGGCACTTATTTCTTTGATGAGAGCTACAAACCAACGGATAATGAAACCATCCTGAGCTATTTGATTACCTTCCGTAACCGGGCTACACTCACCGTATCAGGCCTGGATGATTATGTGAAACTACTGCAGCCATTCGATCCTACAAATACTGGTAAAGCGATGCTGCCAACCGGCTTTGAGAACCATTGGAACACCATTGACATACAATACGCCTCAAAACCACAAAGCGTGTTCACCTACTTAGTTGAGGCTGCAAGAGGCGGTTATTATGATAACGGTACCAAAAATACGCTGATAGGGCAGATAGGTTATCGCTTTCAGCCGTATGTGAATTTACTGGTTAACGCATCTTATAATGATCTGCATTTGCCAACGCCATACGGCCGCAATAAATTCTGGCTGATCGGTCCAAGGGCGGATGTTACGTTTACCAATACGCTGTATTTTACCACCTTTGTGCAGTATAACGAGCAGGCACGCAACATGAACATTAACAGCAGGCTGCAATGGCGCTACAAACCGGCATCAGATCTGTTCATTGTGTATGGCGATAATTCTATCCCATCGCCGTTTACCGTTAAGAACAGGCAGTTGACTATCAAGTGGACTTATTGGTGCAATATCTGATGATAAAGCTTAAAACCAATACTCTGTTTTGGTGTTAAAAGGGCATGAACAAATTTTTCCGTGCGCTGATAGCTGCTTGGGGTGCTAAAAAACTGGGTGGCGGCTGTTTGTCTACAATTGTTATCTTTATTATCATTTACACGCTGCTGGGTAAGTGCGATAACACATCGCGCGGCGCTGTGCCTGTGCATAGCCACACCAAAACAGCAGCTACGAGATAAAACAAAACTAACACAATTGCATACCCTATGAAACCAATGACCACCGTTACCGAAGTGATCAATAACCTTCGCGAAAAAGGATATACCGAAGATTTTAACCTGCATGATAACTGCCTTAAATGCGCAGGCAACCAAATGCAGCTACACCCCGAAGATTTTGTGGTAGATAAACACTACCGCTTTGAGGGCGATTCTAACCCTGATGACGAAGCAATCGTTTACGCCATCTCGTCAGAAAAATATCAGATGAAAGGCGTGCTGGTGAACGGCTATGGCCCGTCAGCCGATCCCGTTGCTGATGAAATGGTAAAGGCTCTGGCTGAGAAACCAGGCGCAGGGGAACTGTAAGATTCTTTTTAAAGTTGTCATTTCGAACGAGCGACAGCGAGGAAAAATCTTGTTACTCTGTAAGTTTATAAGCTTAGCATTAATAACAAGATTTATCTTCGATTAGCTCTACTTCGTTACGGTTCTCCTCGTACCTCGTTCGAATTGACAATACTTTTTAAAACAAGAGAGCCCGCGCATTTGCGCGGGCTTTACTGTTTATTACGGATATGTCATTGCGAGCGGAGCGCGGCAATCTCCTCACATGCAGAGAACGCGAGGAGATTGCCACGTCGCTCTCGCT
>JAESTD010000209.1 GCA_016763755.1 Mucilaginibacter sp. | reverse complement strand
CCACCCACCGCGATGAATTGCAACGACTCGGGTATCGGCACACCGGCGCACCGACGGCGCCGCCGGATCTTTGCCCATAAGCCAGCCGGGCTCGACCTGGAAGTTATCGGTTTTACTACCAGCAAAATGTAAACAACTTTTTAACTGCAGGTTTCAAGGCAGATGTCGCAACCTTAAGTGCAAAGGAACTTATTGATAAATACGGAACGCACGTTCTTAATCAAATAGAGATAGGTGCAAAATTTGACGTATTTTATCAGGCAGAAACACCGGCAACAGACAGAAGGCGTGTTGTTAGAGAAGGCTTGCGCTATGCTATAAAAAAGACGTTCGGCTTAGCTACAGGCTATTTAGATGATGTTGATCTGAAAGATCTGAACGCTAACACCTCAGCCCAGATCTATTACTCCTCTATCGGTGGCGATGTTACCAAATTGCAGCCCGAAATAATTAATAACAGAACCATGCTTAATTTAACAGATTGGTTTAAGACCAATACTTTAGATAGGGCCCGTTTTATTGGCCCTATTGAAAACGGCCTGGTTTCTCTCGATAACTTTATTGATAATGGCGCAAAAAAGAACGAGGTTAAATTATATATCCAACAGTATTTAACAGCTAAAGCCACTAAATTGGCAGACTGAGTTGTTTGTTTATATGCCAATACAACAAAAAGCCCGAACTATCCATAGTTCGGGCCTTTTGCTTAATAAAGCTTCAATTGAAGATCAATAATCATCGTCGTCATCATCAAAACCTACCAGGTTATTGTATACGCCTTGTAGTTCTGAAAGCGCATGCATATCACGTTTTGCACGTGTGATCTCTATACCTTTTTGATAGGTGCTTATGGCATCATCCCGGCGGTTAAGCGCCTCATACAGTTTGCCCAAATGGTAGTAAGTGCCGGTATATCCGGGGTGGTTTGTTACCAGGTCTTCATAGTAGGTTAAAGCCTTCTCTGTATCGTTCAAACGCAGATATTCGGTAGCCAGTGCGTATTTCAAAAATTCATCGTTTGGCTCGTTCTCTATAAATGCCAACAGCTTGTCTAATCTGCTTGTGTCCATTTTAAACTCGTTCTTTTTTAACTAAATTTGCCCGTAACCCTAATCAAATACCTATAAAAACCAATTATAATATGAAAGTATTGGTATGTATCAGTAATGTTCCGGATACCACGACAAAAATAACTTTTACCGATAATAACACGCAATTTAATACTAATGGCGTTCAGTTTATCTTAAATCCATATGATGAGATTGCTTTGGCACGCGCTGTTGAACTAACTGATGGCGGCAAAGGCAGCGTAACCGTTATCAACGTAGGCGATGCTTCTACTGAGGCTACTGTGCGTAAAGCATTAGCTATCGGCGCTACCGATGCCGTTCGCGTTAACGCTAAGCCTCATGATGCCTGGTTTGTGGCAAAACAAATTGCTGAATATGTGAAACAAAATCCCTTCGACCTGACTCTTACCGGTCGTGAGTCTATTGATTATAACGGTTCTAAAGTAGCAGGTATGCTGGGCGAATTGTTGGATATTCCATCAGTATCTATCATAAAGAAACTGGATGCTACCGATAGCGACGCTACTGTTGAGCGCGAGATAGAAGGTGGTAAAGAAGTTTTAACTATCCCATTCCCTTTTGTTGCCGGTACTGCTGAAGGCGTTGCAGAACCAAAGATCCCGAATATGCGCGGTATCATGAGCGCCCGTACCAAACCGCTTACTGTGGTTGAGCCGGTCGAAGTTAAATCTACTTCTGAGATCGTTAGCTTTGAAACACCTGCCCCACGCGGACAAGTTACATTAGTGCCTGTCGACGATACAGCCAAATTGGTTGACTTGCTGCACAACCAAGCACGTGTTATCTAATTAATTTACACCTACCAATAGATCATTTATGTCAGTTTTAATATATGCTGAAAATGCCGATGGCAAATTCAAAAAATCAATATTCGAGGCCGTATCTTATGCAAAAGCTATTGCCGATCAGAACAATACCAATCTTGTAGCTCTTTCTATAGGCAATGTTGCCGCTGATGAATTAGTTGCTTTAGGCACATATGGTGCTGAGAAAGTTTTAAACGTTAATAGCGATAAGCTAAAAAGCTTTGTAAACCAAGCTTATGCATCGGTAATTGCTGAGGCTGCAAAAGCACAGGGTGCAGATATTGTAGTGCTGTCAAACTCATTTAGTGGCCGTGGTTTGGCTCCGCGCATCGGGGTCAAACTGGAAGCGGGTGTCGCTGATGGCGCTGTGGCCCTTCCCGAAGAAAATGGTGGCAAGTTCACTGTTAAAAAAACAGCCTTCTCCGGTAAAGCATTTGCCGTGGTTGAGCTAACTTCTGCCAATAAAGTTATCGCACTAACCCCTAACTCATACAAAGTTGTGGAAATCGGCGGCTCGGCACAGGTTGAAGATTTTGCTGTTGAAACCAAAGAGAGCGACTTTAAACAAATGCTAAAAAATATTGTACGTTCTACCGATAAGGTATCTCTGCCTGATGCCGAGATCGTTGTCTCAGGCGGTCGTGGGTTAAAAGGGCCCGAGAACTGGGGAATGATCGAAGAACTTGCGGGGCTGCTTGGCGCAGCTACTGCCTGCTCAAAACCAGTATCTGATGCTGATTGGCGCCCGCACAGCGAGCACGTTGGACAGACTGGTATTGCAGTAAGTCCTAACCTTTATATTGCCATCGGTATATCAGGTGCAATACAGCACCTTGCCGGTGTAAGTTCATCAAAAGTTATTGTTGTAATAAACAAAGATGCCGAAGCGCCGTTCTTTAAAGTAGCTGATTACGGCATCGTAGGCGACGCTTTTGAAGTGGTGCCAAAACTAATTGCTGCCGTAAAAGACTACAAAGCTTCAGCTTAAAGTGTATATTTGCAGTAATGGGTAACGACATGAAAAAGATCGAGCTGGACATTGTTGGGCTTTCTTATAGTCAAACACAATCCGGCGCTTATGCTCTGGTTTTAGGCGAAGTCAACGGCCGCAGAAGATTGCCTATTATTATAGGAAGCTTTGAGGCACAGGCTATTGCTATCGAAATTGAAAAGATGACACCGAGCCGCCCGCTTACTCATGATCTTTTTAAAAGTCTTGGGCAGGCATTTAACATCAGTATACAGGAGATCATTATCTATAACCTGGTTGATGGTATATTTTATGCCAAATTGGTTTGTTTTGATGGTAAAAAAACTGTTGAAATAGATGCCCGCACATCAGATGCCATTGCGGTATCCGTACGATTCGACTGCCCTATTTATACTTATGAATTTATCCTATCTACAGCTGGCATCGTGATAGAAGGTAATGATTTTGTTTACCTGGAAAACATTAATGAAACACCTGAGGAAAAAACGCCAACACACTCTGCAGTAGGTTCTTATAATACTTTAAGTGAAGAAGAACTTAAGTCAAGTTTGCAACAGGCACTTACCGAGGAGGCTTATGAAAAGGCCGCTAAGATCCGCGACGAACTGAATAAGCGTAAGTCCTCATAAAATGGAAAAAAGGGAAGTCGAAAGCAACTTCCCTTTTTTGTTCCTGACGCATTACAAAAGCGCATACCATAATTTCATAGTATGGCAATATTTCGCTAATTTTCGCTTTTATTTAAACTTTGGTTTTTACTGACTTTACTGGCTGTGTATATGAATATTAAGTTTCGCTTAATACTGATGAACTTTATGCAATTTTTTATATGGGGAGCCTGGTTGCTGACCATTGGTGCATATTGGTCTCAAAATAAACAATGGTCGGGGGCACAATTTGGTGCTATCTTCTCTACTATGGGTATCTCTTCTATCCTGATGCCTACCCTTACCGGTATCCTTTCTGATAAATTCATCAATGCCGAAAAGCTGTACGGTATTATGCATATCCTTGGCGGCTTAACGCTATGCGTGTTGCCAATGATAACTAACCCGGTCACCTTTTTTTGGGTGATGCTTGTTAACATGGCGTTTTATATGCCAACATTATCATTGTCTATAACTGTAGGTTACTCTGCGCTAAAAAGCGAAGGTATTGATCTTGTAAAAACCTTTCCACCTATACGTACATGGGGAACAGTAGGATTCATAGCCGCATTGTGGACAGTGAGCTTAACTCATAACGAAACCTCGGCAAACCAGTTCTACATATCGGCCGCTGTAGCGTTTGCGTTGGGCATTTACTCGTTCACATTGCCTAAATGCCCACCATTGAACAAACGGGCTGGCAAAAAATCATTGGTTGATGCATTGGGCTTAAACGCCTTTGCCTTATTCAAATCATCGCGCTTTGCCATATTCTTTGCTTTTTCGTTATTACTGGGTGCTGCACTGCAGTTAACTAATGCTTACGGCGATACCTACATTCATGATTTTAAGAATGTACCGGTGTATCAGGACACTATCGCCGTAAAATATCCTGCAATAATTATGTCTATCAGCCAGATCTCTGAGACTTTATTTATCCTGGCTATCCCTTTCTTTTTGCGGAAGTTCGGTATTAAATATGTCATGCTGTTTAGTATGCTGGCCTGGGTTTTGCGTTTTGGATTATTTGCCTTTGGTGACCCGGCTAACGGCTTGTGGATGATCATTCTGTCATGTATTGTTTACGGTATGGCCTTCGATTTCTTTAATATCTCAGGTTCTTTGTTTGTTGAGACGCAGGCTTCACCTGAGATCCGTGGCAGCGCACAAGGTTTGTTTATGATGATGGTAAACGGTTTTGGTGCACTATTCGGCAGCTTTGCCAGCGGTATTATCATAGATAAGTACTTTACGCTTGCAGATCATTCAAAAAACTGGTATGGCATCTGGATCACTTTTGCAGCTTATGCCTTGGTAATTGCCGTTATCTTCCCGTTTGTATTCAGGTATAAACATAATGCGGCATTAAAGCACGCTATACAACACGCGTAATCAAAAATTACGCTGTAAACAAAAAGGCTCCCGATAATCATCGGGAGCCTTTTTGTATGTTGTAAAATATTTTACAAGAACGCGTAACCTAAGCTTAAGTTAAACAAGCTTACGCGGGTTTTGATATTGGTGGAACCATCTATATATTCTTGTTTGCTTAAACCTGCCTCATAACGTAGATCAATTGATATACGTCTGATATCAATACCGGCACCTGCTGTTAAAGCAAAGTTGGCATCTTTATAACGTAAACTTGCTGCATTGCCAACAGCATTTCCAAATGTATTACCATCACGATTAATAGCAAATGATAACAGCGGGCCCGCATAAAAACGACCACCTAAACCAAATGCACCAATTTTACCGCCTAACAACAAAGGCACATCAATGCTTGTGAATTTAGCTGAACTGCCTTGACCTGTACTGTTATTAATATCGACGTTCTTACTGGTAATGTAAAGCTCGGGCTGGAAGTTGAAGCCTATGGCACCAAAACGTGCCCAAAAACCCGCAAGGTAACCTGCGCGGTTATCGGCGCTAAAAGTGCCGTTAGTATTTGATAAGCTTGATAAGTTTACACCGGCCTTTGCACCAAATTGTACACTGGGAAGCAATTGTGCCTTGCTGATGGTAGTGAATGCGGCGAATAAGCCGAGGGTAAGTAATAATTTTTTCATCGGTTTTAACTGATTTTAGGATTTAACATCATACACGGGGTTTTGTGTTATCCTGTGTATTTTTTTGCAAAAATATATTTTAAGTCGAATAAAAAAATCCGGATGACTAATTAGCGCATCCGGATCATATTGTTATAAGGTTGTTAGCGTTTAAAGCGACAGACGGCCCTGGTAATAGTCTAATATCTTGTTGTAGATATAGCAATCATAACGCGCGTTTATCAGGTTAAGATTAGCACGGTCGAGATAATTCTTGGCCAGTACATAATCAACAGAGGTTAACTCCCGCATTAAAACGTATCTCCGCTATGCGGAACGATTCGGTGTACGCTTTAACCTGGTCTTGCAGCGTTTGGTAACGATCGTAAGCATTCGCCATATTTAAATAGGCCTGCTCAACGTCCTGGCGAAGTTTTATACGGGTGTTTTCTTCTACATATTTTTGTTCCTGGAGATCAATTTTTGCCAACGTAACCTTATTACGATTCTGAAAATAGTTGAGGATCGGGATGCGAACTGTTACACCAAAACTATTGTAGTAGTTATTCTTGAATTGATCCCAATAAGGTACAGTTGCAGAATTGGCATCTCCTATTTTGGCTGCGCTCGAGATATTTGTATTGATGTTATCAAACAAAGAAATCGTTGGGAATAAACCACCCTTTGCGGCAGCTACACCCTTTTCTGCACTTTGGCGTTTTAATGTCGCTGCCTTAATCAGCGCAAGTTGGTTTAACGCAGTTTTATAAACCTCGTCAGAACTATTTTCCTGCTTTAAAATTTCCACATCGGCAAATTTTTGAAAAGCAATATCGGGTTTGTAAGGTATGTTCAGAATCTGTAGAAGGTTCAATTTTGAAGTTTGCAGCGTGGCTTTGGCAGTAACATAAGAAACCTGATTATCTGCATATATTCCCTTTAGGTCGTAAAGGTCTGAGGGTTGTTTGTTAGCGCCTTTTTTCTCTAAAATTTCTAATCTTGCTAATTGCTGTTTTGATACGCTAAGCTGGTTGTCCACTTGTGATAAGAGTTCGGTATTGTTAAGTACCTGCAGATAGGCTGTGATGGTATTGATAGTTATCAGATCTTTGGCTTGTTGCAGATCCATCTCACCGGCCTTGTAAGCCAACGACGTTTGTTTAATCTTGTTCAGATTTTGCAGACCGCTAAAAAGTGTAAGACCGGCATTGGCGTTATAGCTTGCAAACCTGATGCTTGAATTAACATAAGAATAATCAACGCCGCTTGGGCTACGGCCATTACTCACGCCGTGATCTACCTGTGCGGCAATATATGGCAAAAGGTTTTCCTTTGCCTGGTTTTTATCAACCTTTGCACGGGCAAGGTCTAAACTGCTTTTCCTTACTTCGAGGTTGCTTTTAAGCGCTATTTGGATGCATTGCTGTAACGTAAGTAAGCTATCGGCCTGTTGGGCCTTAGCCAGAGCCGGCGACAGTGCTATGAAAGTAACAAGTAAAAATTTAAAGTATCGCATTTTGTGTTATAGTTCAGAGGTTTTTGATGGACTCTACCCTTCCATCCAGTAGGTTAATAATGCGCGAACCGTATTCCGCGTTTTTCTCAGAGTGCGTAACCTGGATGATCGTAACGCCGTCTTCTTTATTCAGCTTACGGAACAGTTCCATTATCTCCTCACCTTGTTTTGAGTTAAGGTTACCGGTGGGCTCATCAGCCAGTATCAATTTGGGTTTTGCTATCAATGCGCGTGCAATACCGACCAATTGCTGCTGGCCGCCTGATAATTGCGCAGGGAAAAGATCTTTCTTACCTACAATCTGGAATCTGTCAAGCATATCGGCAACCATAGCTCTGCGTTCAGCACCTTTTACATCCTGGTAAATAAGCGGAGTTTCTATATTCTCTGCTACGGTAAGTTCGTCTATCAGGTGATAAGCCTGGAAAACAAAACCGATATATTGTTTATATAAGGCCGAGCGCTGTTTTTCTTTAAGCTGGTGTACCGGTTGCTCTACAAAGTAATGGTAGCCGCCTGATGGCTCATCTAACATGCCGATAATGTTCAGCAAGGTCGATTTACCTGAGCCTGATGGGCCCATTATCGAAACAAATTCGCCTTCTTCAACATCGAGGCTGATGTCGTTGATAACATAGTTTTTGTTTCCGCCTACCTGGTAATACTTTGAAATGTGCTGAAGTGATAACATGTTTTATTAATTGTGATTGATGAATTAATGGGTTATTTGTTCCCGCAATTTCTTAAACTGTTTTGGTATTGATAAGTGAAATATATACCAAAGTCATAAATATTTGTTTATCAATAAGTTATATTAATTATTACAACCGTTAACTGTACGCTTGTGTACAGCATGCGTACGGTTATGATACAATATTGCGCGTTGCGCGGTTAATCAGTGAATCGTGAGTAGAGAGTGGTTTTATTTGTGTAAACGAAAAAAGGTTAAGCCATACCGGCCTAACCTCTTCCCCGAAAGTTATCGGAATAACTAATCTGTTCTTTAATTAACTAAACTCTATTCAGAACGTAAACTTTTCACCGGATTTGCCAGTGACGCTTTTATAGATTGGAAACTTATAGTAAGTAACGTGATAACTACCGCTGTAACTGCCGAAATAATAAACACGCCGGGCCCCATACTAATGCGGTAACTGTATTGATTTAGCCAGTTCTGCAAAAAGTAGAACGCCAATGGTGAAGCGATAATACAACTGATAACAACCAGGATCACGAAATCTTTGGTTATCAATATCCAAACCTGGGTTATTGTAGCGCCTAATACTTTGTGCACACCTATCTCTTTGGTGCGTTGTTCCGCAACGTAAGCCGCCAGCCCGAACAGTCCGAGACATGAGATAAAAATAGCCAGCACTGCAAAGATAGCCGCCAGTTTACCTACCAATAATTCGAGGTTGAATTTCTTGTTATAGTCATCATCCACAAAACGGTAGCTGAAAGGACTGGATGGGTTATATTTACTAAAGACCTCTCCTACCTTGTCTATTGCCGCCCGGCTGCTCATGTTTGGCGATAGACTGTAAAGCAAATGATTGCCGCCATATTGGAAAAACATTGTCGGATCGGCTGATTGGAATGGTGAATCCATCAGGGCATCTTTAATTACGCCGATGATATGGCGCTTAACACCGAATGAGGTTATAATCTGACCAACAGGATTACTCAATCTTAGCCGTTTTACTGCAGCCTCATTTAACACGATGTTGCTACTATCCACTTTCGGATCCTGAGAAAAATCATGGCCTTCTTTTAGCTGCATGCCCAAGGTTTTAAAATAATCAGTTGATACCGACACCATGCCCATCTCCACTGTTTCGCCTGCCTGCTTGCCGGGGAAATCGTCTACATCGCTGTGCCAATCTACAGATGTTGCCGGGCTTGTTGATGCAGTGAATGAAGTTACGGCACCGCTTTGCAGCAGATCGTGTTTAATGGACTGCATGTTAGCTTGTATATCTGCATTGTCCATGGTCATCACCAGCCGGTTGATGGCATAACCGGTCGGCCGGTCTTTTGCATGCTGTATCTGCTGATAGATAACCACTGTGCTAATGATCAGGGCAATAGAGCAACTAAATTGCAAAATAACTAACGCCTTTCGCGATATACTTGCCGATTTAGCCGTTTGGATAGTTCCTTTTAACACCTGCACAGGGTTAAAAGCCGACAAATAGAATGCGGGCCTGCTCCCTGCTATTACAGCCGTAATGAATGTGCAGCCAACGGTTATCGCCCAGAAAATAACACTATTATAGGGTAAATGTATAGCAGAACCCGTGAGTGAATTGAACGATGGTAAAGCAAACTGGACAATCACTATTGCGAGCAAGAATGCTACGAACGTAATCAACAAAGATTCTGTTAAAAATTGAATAATGAGTTGTCCGCGTTGAGTGCCCATCGCTTTTCGGATCCCCACTTCGCGAGCTCGTTTTTCAGAACGGGCGGTGGTGAGATTAATGAAATTGATACAGGCTATTATCAATACCAAAATGCCGATGATGCTAAAAATGCGCACGTAATCAATAAAACCGCTTAACGCCTTGCCGTTATTATAGGTATTGTATAAACGCCAATCTTTTATGGGCTGCATGATCACATCAGAGTTCTTAGCATTCAGATTATCTTCATACTGCTCCATTCTCCTGATCTTTGGCGCAACCTGACTGTATTTGATACCATCGCGGAGTTTGGCGTAGATCTCGTAACTGTTGCTGCCGAAACCTTCCTTGCGCCTGCCCTTCACACTTGGATCAACATATTCAAGATAACTGAACGGGATAGTAAAGCCGAAGTTAAATGATGAATTTGACGGAATGTCTTTAATGATACCTGTTACCTTAAGACTATTTCTATTGTCAACCTTCACCATTTGATTAATGCATTTTTAGAGCCGAATAAAGCCTTTGCAGTAGATTCCGTAAGGATGATAGAGAACGGATCTTTCAGCCCATCAGCGTTACCTTCGATAAACGGAAACCGGAAGATTTTAAAGAAATCAGCGCCAGTCTGTTTTCCTTCCAAAAGCAGTTTGGTATTGCCAACCATTAAGCTATGCGCAGCGTTGCCATCACTTTCGGCAACATATTCAATATCGGGAAATTTAGCACGAAGTTCATCGGCCAGTTTAAGTGAAGTACTGCTGAAGGTGAGCGTATCGCCATTACTGTTAAAATTACGCCTTACCTGGTAAGCTTGTTCATAATTTGGCAGGAATCTGTCATACGAGTACTGATAGGCTACCCATAAACCAATTAGTAAAGCCACGGCCATGCCTGCAGCAAGGCCCAATATATTTAAAGCGCTGTAAACTTTGTTGTTTACCAGGTTTCGCCAGGCGATCTTGAAATAGTTACGGATCATAATTTATATCATTGGGTCATTAAGTCATTGGGTCATAAACGAGTCTGGTAATGACCCAATGATATAACGACATGTTTACTCAGAACGTAAGCTCTTCACCGGATTGGTTAATGCGGCACGTATTGCCTGGAAGCTGATAGTTGTTAAAGCTACCACCAGCGCCAATACTCCGGCTGATACAAATACCCACCATTGGATATCGATACGGTAAGCAAAATCTGCCAGCCATTTGTGCATAAAATACCAGGCTACAGGCGTTGCTATCACAAATGATATCAGTACCAATTTCATAAAATCGATAGACAGCATATTCACAATGCCGCTTGTTGATGCACCTAATACTTTGCGGATACCGATCTCTCGTGTTCGCTGGTAAGTGCTATACGATGCCAGCCCTAACAAGCCCAGGCATGATATGGCAATAGCCAGTATGGCAAAGTTGAAGAATAGTTTGCCAAAGCGCTGCTCGCTACGGTATTGGCGATCAAAAAACTCATCCAAAAAGAAATAGCTGTAGGGTTTGTTTGGGATATACTGCTTCCACGTACTTTCAATTTTTGCCAGTGTTGCCGGCAAGTTAGCAGTACTCAGCTTAACCGAAACTTTGTTAAATGCCTTCATCTCCACGCGCATAGTAAGCGGATCTATCTTTTCCTGTAACGAATGGTAGTGGAAATCTTTCATTACACCTACAATTTTGCCTTCGCGGCCCCATTGCTTAAAGCGCTTGCCAATGGCCTGCTCCGGTGTGGTATAACCAAATAGTTTTACGGCCTGCTCGTTAATGATCATGGCTTGCGCGGCATCAGTTTTCAGGAAATCGCGTGAGAAAGGCCTGCCGGCGATCATTTTTATGCCGTAATCTTTTATGTAATCAAAGTCAACAAAATATAGTGCAAGGTTGGCTACTTGCAGGTCGCCTTTGTTGTTCTCAATCTCAGAGTAAGCGCCGCTATGTCCGCCGCCGGGTATAGCCGAGGATAGCGTGGTAGCTTTTACACCCGGCAAAGTGCTGATGGCTTGTTTAAAAGCTTCCTGCCCGGGATCGTTATCAGTATCCAGAACGAGCATCTGATCTTTTGAAAACCCCAGATCCTGATTACGCATAAAATTCATTTGGTCGTAAACCACAATGGTGCCGATGATAAGCGCAATTGAGATACTAAATTGTGCCACAACCAGTGTTTTTCTCAGCATATTTCCTTTGGTGCCGGTTGAAAATCTTCCCTTTAACACCATTACCGGCCTGAAAGAGGATAGTACCAATGCAGGATAAACGCCTGCCAAGAAACCTATTAGCACAGATAAGCCAAACAAACCCACTATATATGAAGGATTGCTAAAAATGCCGGGACTTACCACTTTACCTGATAGTTGGTTGAACATAGGTAGCAGCAATGATGACAAGGCCAGCGTAATGAAGAAAGCAATGATACATAACACTACAGATTCGCCAATAAACTGCGCTGCCAGCTCTCCTTTTGCCGCGCCCACCACTTTACGAATACCCACCTCTTTTGCACGCTCTACAGAACGTGCGGTTGTTAGGTTAATAAAGTTTATACACGCTATTAGCAGGATAAATACAGCTACTATACTGAAGATGTAAACGTTGCTCATGCTGCCCACTTCCTGCCCGCCACGTGTGGTGTGGAGATAAACATCTTTCATAGGCTCCAATAAAAGCGTTGCTGCCATTTTACGTTCGCGCTGTTCGCGGCCATTCAGCTTTTCAATAACCGGAACAAATTTTTTCTCCAAAGCCTTTGCATCGGTACCCGGCTTCAACAATAGATAAGTGCTTGCGCCATAATTACCCCATTGGTCATCAATATCCGTACGAAATTTTTGAGTAAGCGTGGTCATCGAGATCAGCAGATCAGCTTTGATTTGCGAATTTGCCGGCATATCTTTCATCACCCCGGTGACAACCGCCGGTACCGCGTTACCCGTAATTAATACTGTTTTACCAATTGGGTCTGTATCACCAAAGTATTTCTTAACCGCAGTTTCGCTAAAAATAATGCTGGCTGGTGCGTTTAATGCGGTTTTTGCATTCCCCTTTAAAAGTTTAAAATCGAAAACGTTAAAGAAGTTTGAGTCGGAATATAAAGCTTTGTCTTCCTGGAATTTGATGTTATCTTTTCTTACAAGGAAACTCTCGCCGCTTACACGCACAAAGGCTTCTATTTCCGGGAATTCCGGTTTAATGTGCGGCCCGAATGCCCATGAGGTTACATCCGTATTAATGGTTTCAGATGGTGTTTTGATATCCGTTACCATTCGGTAAATGTTGTCTACCTTGTTATGGAACTTGTCGTAGCTTAATTCAAAAGCCACATACATATAAATAAAGAAGCAGGCGGTAATACCTACCGATAAACCTATAACATTGATGAAAGAGAATACCTTGTGTTTCCACAGGTTTCTCAAGGCTATTTTAAAGTGATTTTTTAACATGGTTTAGTCATTAAGTTATTTGGTCATTACGCTTCGCTGTCATTGGTGTCATTGGGTCATCGCCAGATTTTAAATGACTAATGACCCAATGACTCAGTG
>JAESTD010000208.1 GCA_016763755.1 Mucilaginibacter sp. | reverse complement strand
GCATATATCCCAACCAACGTAATTTCAATTACTGACGGTCAGATATTCCTTGAGTCTAACTTGTTCCTTGCAGGTATCCGCCCGGCTATCAACGTAGGTATCTCGGTATCACGTGTAGGTGGTAACGCGCAGATCAAATCAATGAAAAAAGTAGCAGGTACCTTGAAGCTTGACCAAGCTCAATACCGCGAGTTAGAGGCTTTCTCTAAATTCGGTTCAGACCTTGATGCTTCAACCAAATCTGTAATTGATAAAGGTGCACGTAACGTAGAGATCCTTAAACAAGGTCAGTTCTCTCCGGTATCAGTAGAAAAGCAAGTTGCTATCATCTACATCGGTACCAAGAACTTAATGCGTAACGTGCCTGTTAACAAGATCCGTAAGTTTGAAGAAGAGTTTACCAGCCAGTTAGAAGTGCGCCACCCTGAGGTGCTTGCAGCCCTAAAAGCAGGTAAGTTTGACGATCAACTAACCGGCGTGTTAGAGACCGTAGCTAAAGAAATATCAGCGAATTACTAATTAGATATGAGATGTTAGATGTGAGATTTGAGACAAGCTCATTTTCACAGCTAACATAACGATACGATATGATGGAGAAGGGATGTGGGTTTTATCTCACATCTCATATCTCTAATCTCACATCTCAAATAACGAATGGCTAATTTAAAAGAAGTAAGAAACAGGATAGCGTCTGTAAACTCAACGCAGCAGATCACCAAGGCTATGAAAATGGTTTCGGCGGCTAAGTTGCGCAGGGCTACTGATGCTATTGTACAATTGCGCCCTTACGCCAGCAAACTGAAAGACCTGTTGGCTAACCTTTCTGCAAGCCTTGAGGATGGTGCATCACCTTACCTGCAGGAGCGTGAGCCGGTGCGTGTATTGGTGGTTGTTGTAACCTCTAACCGTGGTTTGGCCGGTGCGTTTAACACCAACGCTATCAAAGCTGCCAATAACCTCATCAACGAGAAATACAGTGCCCAAATGAAAGCCGGCAACGTATCCATCGTTGCCATCGGTAAAAAAGGGCACGACTTTTATACCCGCCGCAAATACAACGTGGTAGGTAACCATAACGACCTGTACCTTGATCTTAACTTCAGCAATGCTTCAAAAATTACTGACGAGATCATGCAGGGCTTTGTTAATGGTCAGTATGACCGTGTTGAGCTGGTGTACAACCACTTTAAGAACGCAGCCACGCAGTTTTTGATAACCGAGCAACTATTACCTGTACCAAAAGCCGAAAAAGAAGAAAAGCCGGCTAAAGAGACTTTCGCTACTAAGAAAGAAGCTACTTTAGAAAGCCAGGTTGATTACATACTTGAACCTTCAAAAGAAGAGATAGTAGAGCAACTGATCCCTAAAAACATTAAAATTCAGTTATACCGCGCAGTGTTAGATTCAAACGCATCTGAGCACGGTGCACGTATGACAACGATGGACAAAGCAACGGAGAACGCCGGTGACTTGTTGAAAGCTCTTAAACTTTCATACAACCAGGCGCGCCAGGCAGCCATCACCACAGAACTTACCGAGATAGTAAGCGGTGCAGCAGCCCTAAGCGGTGCATAATCTGCAAGCTATCCGTATGATATCACAAAGGCTTCCCGATTTGGGAAGCCTTTGTTGTTTCCGAACGCCATGTCATTGCGAGGAGCGACAGCGACGTGGCAATCTCTTGTTTTACTATATAAAGCACCGAACCTAACGCCATCGAAAAATGCGGCATAGTGTAACGTGCGGATAGTACAGACACTGCAGCAGCACAAACATTGTAGCGCGTTACCGTAGCCGCGACTTTTCTTTGGTTACTTTCTTTTGAGAGAAAAGAAAGTAACATCCATTGACGATAGTCACTTACTGCCATTCCTAACGAAGAACTACCTATGAGATTGCCACGTCGCTGTCGCTCCTCGCAATGCCATTTAGTTCAAACTTTCCTGACTCTAATAGTCCTGATTCTATTCTATTCTCTCATTCACCATCACCACAATCTCCTTCTCAGCCTTAATAGCTTTATTCTCCAACTCCGTACCCTCAATCAGTATCTCATCTACAAAAGCTTTATCACTATATCCCTGAGTGTTGATCTTCACATTCATAAAAGCACCCAACACTGCCGAGCGCGCACACAAAGCTGCAACGCCGGCATCAGTTACCGAATTAGGGTTGCCTACCTCAACCATGGCTTTGATCAACCCGAAGCTTTCTACTGTCACCTGCATCACTCTAAACGGAACCTCAATAGCATATTTAGTTGCCGATTGGATAGCTTCTGTTCTTACGGCCTTTTCCTCGTCTGTTGATTTTGGTAGCGAGAACGCTTCCATGATCTGGTTAAATGCAGTGGTGTCTTTATCTACCAAAGCCAGCAATTCATCTTTATAACGCTGTCCTTGCTCCGCCCACGTGCCAAACTCTTCCCATCGGCTATCCCAGCCTTTTTTGTGGGATGATAGGTTGGCCACCATTGTAGCTAATGACGCACCTAAAACACCCAGGTAGGCCGATATAGATCCACCGCCCGGTGCGGGGCTTTCGCTTGCTGTTTCATCAGCAAAGTCAGTTAAACTCATGCTGATGAGTTTGCTGTCGACTGGGTCTTTTAGCAAATATTCGATGATGCGTTCTTCAGGCTTAAATGGCCCAAGCTCATCCAGCCCCATTGATTTAACGGCAATTTTGATGAGTTCACTTTCGCTTACACCAACAGAACGTTTCTGCTTGCGGAGGAAATATTTACCTGCATCCAGCATGGCTTTCAGCGGTATCAATCCCACCAGTTCGCTGCCGGTAACACGGATACCGCGTTCACCGGCCTTTTTACAAACCTCGTCAAAAGCAATATGTACGGGGGTAACCTCAATGTTGGTGAGGTTCATCGATATCTGGGCGATGCCATACTCCTCAATGTACCAGCCAATGGCCTTCACACTTTTCAATGAGCCGGGGATATTTTTTGGTTTGCCGTTCTCATCCGTAATTATTTTGCCGGTTACCGGGTCGCCTTCACGCAGAACGCGACCCGCCTCGCGCACATCAAACGCAATGGCATTTGCACGGCGGGTAGAGGTGGTGTTCAAATTAACGTTATACGCGATCAAAAACTCGCGGGCACCTATCACGGTGCACCTCGCCTTACATCATTCTCAGCAGGGCCAAAATCAGGTGCCCATTCCGGTTGTTTTATCTTTTTGAAGAAACCTTCATACTCACCCGCGCGGATGATGGAAAGGTTGCTACGGCTTTTGTTCGGTTGTGCATATTCATACAAATAAGCCGGTATTTGTAACTCCTCGCCAACGCGTTTGGCAAGTTTTACTGCATACTCTGCCGTTTCTTCCATGCTGATATTAGCAATCGGTATCAGCGGACAAACATCTGTTGCGCCCATGCGCGGGTGTTCGCCTTTTTGCTTGCTCATGTCAATCAGCTCACCTGCTTTTTTTATAGCACGGTAAGCTGCTTCTATTACCTGCTCAGGCTCGCCCACAAAGGTTACCACTGTGCGATTGGTAGCCTTGCCGGGGTCAACATTCAGCAGGCGCACACCATCAACAGATTCCACCTCATCGGTGATCTGTTTGATGATGCCCATGTTTACACCTTCACTAAAATTAGGTACGCATTCTATTAACTTTTTCATTGGTTTATTAGTTCAATGGTTCATTAGTATAACATGTCATTTGAGTATGTCATTGCGAGCGATAGCGCGGCAATCTCAGAGGACAGCATGCGAGATCTGCCTATGAGATTGCCGCGTCGCTGTCGCTCCTCGCAATGACATGGACTTTTATCCTTAGCATTTATTTCCACCCAGCCCAAACGCTGTCAGATTTCATCTTCCCCTGGTAATACAAAATTTCCCGATAATCAGCACATGGGTAGGCTTGCATATCTGCCAGCATACCGGGCGCTAATATACCACGGTTGCTTATTTTTAATGCCGTTGCTGCGCGATAAGTTAATCCGGCAAATACTTCAGCCGCGGATAACTTTTCTGCAGCACTCATCACGGCAGCCTGCATCAGCAGATCGCCCATGGGGGCTGAGCCGGGGTTCCAGTCGCTGGCAATGGCGAGGCAGGCACCGTCATTAAGCAATTTGCGGGCTGGTGGGTAATTCATCCCCAACCCTAACGACGCTCCGGGCAAAGCAACAGCAACGGTATTAGAACCAGCCAGCAATTTTATTTCGGTTTCGCCGGATGCTTCGAGATGATCAGCAGATACAGCGCCAACCTCAACCGCAACTTTGCTGCCGCCGGTAGTAAACTGATCGGCATGTACGGTGATATCAAAACCTAAAGCTTTGGCCTTGCTCAGATAGGTCAAAGCATTCTCCGGGTTGATGGCGCTTTGCTCGATAAAAATATCAACCCGTGAACTTAGCTCTTCTTTTTTGATTACCGGGAGCAATTCGTTTAAAACGATGTTCAAGTATTCTTCCTGGCTACCATCAAAATCCTTCGGCACCATGTGTGCCGCGAGACAGGTAGAGATCAGTTTAGCTTTAGTTTGTGCGGATGCCGCTTTAATAGCACGCAATTGCTTTACCTCTTCATGTATAGATAAACCATAACCGCTTTTTACTTCGATGGTAGTTACACCTTCAGCAAGATGCCGATTAGCGCGTTGGATAAGGGTGTTGGTCAGTTCCTGTTCAGTGGCCAAACGGGTTTGCGTAACCGTATCCCATATACCGCCGCCGGCTTTGGCTATTTCCAGGTAACTTTTCCCTGCAATGCGCATGCTATAATCCTTTGCACGGTTACCACCGAAACAGATATGCGTATGGCAGTCCACAAAGCCTGGTAGCAAAACCAGCGGCGTGGTAATTTCTTCTGTTTGGGCTGAAGGGTGGGCCTTTCTTAAATCGTTAAAATCACCAACAGCTAAAATAATCCCATCCTCGGTAAGTACGCCGCCGTTGGGGATGATGCGTAATTGCTCATCCCTGAGCGCACCTTTCAGCGGTAAGCCATCAAGTGGTAGTATCTGTGCGAACGGACCGGTTAGTTTCATAAGCGCCTTATGCATTTTGTCATTTCGAGCGAGGTACGAGGAGAACCGGAACGCAGTGTAGCTCATCAAAGATAAATCTTCTGCGTGCGGTACTTACGTTTGCTGATCGGGGCGTAGAAGATTTCTCGTCGCCCCGGCGCGCATTTCCCGCCTTTCTGCTCGCTCGAAATGACATTTTAGTATTGTTTATTCGTCTTCGGACTTGCCGACTGCGGACTTTCGACTCAAAATCACCGCACCTTCAACCCAAACCTTTCGCCCCACTCAGCAGCTTTATCGTAACCTGCATCGGTATGGCGGAAGATACCCATTGCAGGGTCATTATGAAGTACGCGTTTAAGGCATTCTGCGGCGCGTTCGGTACCGTCGGCAACTACTACCATGCCGGCGTGTTGCGAGTAGCCCATACCCACGCCACCGCCGTGGTGGAAGGATACCCATGTTGCCCCGCCTGATGTGTTAGCCATCAGGTTCAGCAGCGGCCAGTCTGATACAGCATCTGAGCCGTCTTTCATCGCCTCGGTCTCGCGGTTTGGTGAAGCAACCGAGCCGCAATCCAAATGGTCGCGACCAATTACTATTGGCGCTTTCACTTTGCCGCTTGACACCAGTTCGTTAAAAATAAGTCCTGCTTTTTCACGGTCGCCCATGCCCAGCCAGCATATACGTGCCGGCAGGCCCTGGAACGACACTTGTTTTTGCGCTTTTTCCAACCAATTGATCAGCGCAGTATTTTCGGGAAAAGCTTCCATCAAAGCTTTATCAGTACTATAAATATCCTCAGGATCGCCGGATAATGCCACCCAGCGGAACGGCCCTTTACCCTCGCAAAACAGCGGACGGATAAAAGCAGGTGTAAAGCCCGGGAAGTTAAAGGCGTCGGCCTTGCCGCCCTGGCGGGCAAACTCGCGCAGGTTATTACCATAATCAAAAGTGATAGCTCCGCGTTTTTGCAATTCCAGCATCAACCCAACGTGGCGGGCCATGCTTTTTAATGCTAACAATTTGTACTGAGTAGGGTCTGCCTTGCGCAGATCGTCGGCTTCATCCAACCGCAAATTATTTGGCACATAGCCGTTTATAGGGTCGTGTGCCGAGGTTTGGTCGGTAAGCATATCAGGCACTATACCGTCGGTAATTAAATGCTCTAACATGTCACCGGCATCGCTTACTAAACCTACTGATAGGGTTTCTCCTTTTGTCATGGCATCTTTTACCCAGGCAATGGCTTCGTCGTAAGAATGAGTTAGGCGATCAATATATTTACTCTCTATGCGTTTCTGAATGCGGCTTACGTCAACATCGGCACCCAGGAAAACGGCACCTGCCATGGTAGCAGCTAATGGCTGAGCGCCACCCATGCCGCCTAACCCGGCGCTGACGATGAGTTTGCCCTTAAGGTCGCCATTAAAATGCTGGCGACCGGCCTCAACAAAGGTCTCATACGTACCCTGTAGGATGCCCTGCGTACCAATATAGATCCAGCTACCAGCGGTCATCTGCCCGTACATCATCAAACCTTCGGCGCGGAGTTTATTGAAATGCTCCCAGGTTGACCATGCCGGTACCAGGTTACTGTTGGCGATCAAAACCCTCGGCGCCTGCGGATGTGTGCGCACAATGCCAACCGGCTTACCCGATTGTACCAGCAACGAATGGTTTTCATCCAGCTCCAAAAGTATCTCAATGATCTTGCGCAGCGACTCGGGGTTGCGTGCTGCCTGGCCTATGCCGCCGTATACCACTAACTCGGCAGGGTTTTCGGCAACCTGCTTATCCAGGTTATTGAGCAGCATGCGCAGGGGCGCTTCAGTTTGCCAGCTTTTGGCGTGCAAATGGTTGCCAACCGGTGCCTTATAATGAGGATGGTTGGCGTATGTATTAATAAATTCCGAATTCGTCATCGTCATTTAAATTAATGTTATGGTTTTGGGCCGTTTGATTGGCAAGTGCCAATAGCTGCCCACTGGTTATTAAACGGTGCAGGGCGTTGATGTCTGTAGCAAAAATTCTATCATCCTTAATGGCAGGTACATGTTGCCTCGCCAATTGGTAGCAGGCTTCTATCAGATCGGTTGATTGCAAGGGCCTCCGAAACTCCAGTGCCTGTGTGGCATAAAGCAACTCTATAGCCTGGATGTACTCAATATTATCGATGATCTGGTGTAGTTTACGACCGCTGATCGACCCCATGGATACATGGTCTTCCTGGCCTAATGAAGTAGGCACACTATCCGCACTCGCCGGGAAACAAAGTGTTTTATTCTCCGTAACCAAAGCGGCGGTAGTGTATTGCGGGATCATCAAACCCGAGTTTAAACCGGCGTGTTCTGTTAGCAGTTTGGGTAAGCCGTATCGTCCTTCGCTCATTAAGTAACAACGGCGGTCGGCAATATTACCTAACTCGGCGGCCGCGATGGCTGCATAATCCAGCGGGATAGCCATAGGTTGCCCGTGGAAGTTTCCCCCGCTGATGGTATCTTCGGCATTAAAAACAATTGGGTTGTCGGTAACCGAGTTCAATTCGATCTCCGTCATTTCCTTTAGGTGCAGCCAGGCATTGCGCGATGCGCCATGCACCTGTGGCATACATCTTAAAGAATACGGATCCTGCACGCGGTCGCAATCCTGATGGGAGTTGCCTATCTCTGAGCCTTGCAGCATATCAGCCAATCGTTTGGCCACATGCTTAGTGCCTTTGTACGGGCGGATGGCATGCAGGCGTTCATCAAAAGGGCGAGCAGAACCCATCAGGCTTTCCAATGAAACAGCACCGATAATGTCTGCAGTGTCTAATATGTTTTTTAAGCGCTCAACACCTTTTACAGCGAACGCAAGAATGAACTGCGTGCCATTTATTAGAGCCAGTCCTTCTTTCGGGCCGAGAATTAAAGGTTGCAAGTTGTTGTCTTTCAGTACCTCATCTGCAGGCAGGCGTTTGCCGTTTGCAAATACCTCGCCCAAGCCTATCAGTGGCAGGAAAAGGTGCGATAGGGGGGCAAGGTCGCCCGATGCGCCTACAGAACCTTTCTCGGGCACCACAGGGATAATATTATTTTCGATATGCCAGATAATGCGTTCTAAAGTTTGCAGGGCAATCCCCGAAAAGCCCTGTGCCAATGCATGTACTTTAGTAATGAGCATTAGTTTGGCAATTTCTTCGGAGATAGGATTACCCACACCCACGCTATGGCTTTTTAGGATATTGCTTTGCAGCAGACTGGTATCTCGCTCTGAAATGCGCGTATCGCATAGCGGACCAAAGCCCGTGTTGATGCCATAAACAGGCTGATGGCCATGTGCTATTTTCTCCACCTCCCGCCATGATGTTTCAATGCGGTGTTTGGCGTCGGTATTAATAACACCCTTTATCTTGCCGGATGCAATATCCAGGCACAGGCCAACGCTGAGATGATCTATACCGTAGTTAAAGTTTTTCATCACTAATGGTATTAAGTTTTTTACCCACTTGCCCGGAAAGGTCATATCCGCGAAAGGTATCTTCCATGGCGGTAATGGCGGGCAACAGGTTCTCTATCTGCGCATTGCTGGCGGCAAGCTCCGTCATGCTGGCGCTGATGGCATCCCAAATAGGAAGGATCTGCCGTAACAATGCTTTACCTTTTTCGGTGAACTGTACCATTTGGCGTCGGGCATCATCAGGATCAACTGTAGTCTCTACCAAATTGCGGTTTTTAAGATTGGTGATCAACTGACTTGCCGCAGGGTGCGATACCTCAGTTTTATCACTCAGCTCTTTTATTGAGAGCGAATCATTCTGCGAGAGCAAATAAAAAACCGGGAACCAGCTGGCATCAAACTCAATGCCCTCGTTCTGGTAAATGCGGTTTATTTCTCCAAGGAAAGCCTCGCTCAAACGCCTCAACCGACTGCCTAAAACCAGAAACCCTAAATTTGATACAAATTCATAATGCAATTTATATAAGTGCTTATATAAATACAAGTTTATTTATTAAAAGCTTGTTGATCAAATGGGTTTGGCGCAATAAGCCCTTCAAGTCGTCGCAATTAGCCCCGCCATAACATGTGTTTTACAACCATCTTTGTATCATAAACTTAAAGCTATGGAAACTACAAAATTTGAGATCAATGTAAACGCATCACCGGCCAAGGTTTGGGATTCGCTCTGGAGCGATGTGAATTACCCAAAATGGACAGCCGCTTTTTGCGAAGGTTCACACGCCATTACCGATTGGAAAGAGGGGAGTAGCGTGTTATTTCTGGATAAAGATAAAAGCGGAATGTCTGCAGTGATTGAAAAGAACGATCCGGAGAAATTTATGTCGATCAAAACTGTTGGAGAGATTTCAAAAGGCGAGAAGGTTGCAGGGAGTGGTGCCATGTGCAATAATTGGTATGAAAATTACACGCTTACCCCGCAAAACAACGGCACCCATCTGTTGATCGAATTAAAGGGAGATGGGATACCTAATGAGTTTAAAGATTTTATAGATAACTCCTGGCCCAAGGCTTTGAATGATCTGAAAGCAATTGCGGAAGGGTAGATCGCCCCCCAATCCCCTGATGGGGAGTAGAATATAATAGGGTGTCATTTCGACCGAGGTACGAGGAGAACCGAAACGCAGTGGAGCTCATCGAAGATAAATCCTGTTATTATCGCTTATCGAACTTGTACTATCTAACAAGATTCCTCCTCGCTGTCACTCGTTCGGAATGACATTTTTTTAAAGCCCGGCGTTTATTTCACTAACGGCATAAGTACTGCCTGCCATTTGTCATAGCCCTTGCTATTTAGGTGCAACATATCGCTTTCAAACAGGCTGGTATCTGGTTGCCGAGTTTTGGCATCGAGAATGACGGATGCCACATCAACATAATGACTTTTGCGTTTGCCTTTCAGGAAGCTTTTAACAAGTGTGTTGGCACGGCGTACTTCTGCGAAGTATTTGGCCCGGCTCGGGCTTGGCTTTATCGACATGAAATAGATCTCGGCATTAGGCAGGTTCTGTTTTATCATGGCCCAAAGCTGGTAAAACTGGCGTGCAGTAAATTCTCCGGTTTTACCTGCAGCGATGTCGTTCTCGCCGGCATAGATAAAGATCTTACGTGGCTGGTACGGGTACATGATATATGGCGTATAATAATCTACCAGTTGCTCTATGGTGCAGCCGCCTACGCCGCGGCGGATGACAGGTTTATCGGCAAAGCGCTGCTCAAGGTCTGTCCATTTACGGATAGATGAGCTGCCGATGAACAGGATGCCGTGTTTGGGTGGAAATTTAAGACTGTCCTGGTGTTTAAAATCGCGTATCTCGTTATCAAACGGATACCCTTTTTGCGCATAAACACTTAGGCCTGCAAAGGCTAATACAAGCAGTAGAATTATTTTTTTCATAGAGATGGTTGTTGTATCAGGCGGTCTTCAAAAAACATGAAAGGTAAAAAGCTTTGTACGCCGTTTACTTCCCACACCGGGCCGCCAATGCAATATAACAATATCCTGAACGGTTGGTGTTGCCTTTTCTCACATTCGGCCATTACCTGCAGGCACGCACCGCAAGAGGTGATAGGTTTGGTCAATTTAAAATCATTAGTATGCGCGGTAACCGCCATGGCAACTATAGGGTCATCAGCATGTGCCGTTCCCCAATGGAACAGCGCCACCCGCTCGGCACAAAGGCCGGATGGATAGGCCACATTCTCCTGGTTGCTGGCGTGTAGTATTGTGCCGCTCTGCAGCAAAACCGCCGCACCCACTTTAAATTTTGAGTAGGGTGAGTGTGATGTCTCCAAAGCTCTAACGGCCTCGTCGCAAAGTAATTTATCGGGGATGCTCAGCTCGGCTAAGGTATTATATTCGTTGAAAGCTATCTTTATTTCGTGACTGTTCATTTGGCCTCTCCCTACCCTCTCCAAAGGAGAGGGCTTTCTTTTTTATTGGTAAACAATTTTTTGCCCATCTGGTAAAAACGGGGGATACAAGATAATAAAATCATTTGATGTTGTACAAACCAGTTACTATACTGTTGCTTTAAATATAAACCATGAAGCCTTTTCGCAACCTTATCATTTTAGCTTTAATACCCTTACTGGCAGCTTGTAATTATAACACCATCCGCATGAATAGCGAGATTGATAAACCTGCCGGGGAGAAAATCACTTTCATGTTTTTTGAAGATGTGAGGACGCAAAATTACCAGTCAACGTACTCACTTTTTAGCAACGATTTTTGGAAAGTTACATCAAAAGATAAAGTAGGCAACATCTTTAAAACCAGTAAGAATAAGCTTGGCGCTTTAAAAGATATGTCGCTTGATAAATGGGAAACCAGAGTGGTGGTAGGCTCAAATCCATCTGCTCCAGCGCCTCGCTGAGCAGGTTGGTGGAATTGAGCCG
>JAESTD010000207.1 GCA_016763755.1 Mucilaginibacter sp. | reverse complement strand
GTAAACTTTCTATTTGCTTTTTCATACTAAAATCTGTGCCTGTACACGGCTGCAAATATGGCAATCTATTTCTTTGGAAAACGATTAAAGAAAATTTCAGGTGTTAACCGAGTATAGTTTAAGCCCCATCAATGCACCTTCTTATGCAACCACCTGTTCAGCTTAAAAGTTAAAAAAGCCGAACCTGCGCCTACCAAGGCCCCGCCAAGTAGATCGCTTGGGTAATGTACGCCCAAATACATGCGCGAATAACCTACTGCTGATGCATAGGCAAATGACGGCGCTATCACATACCATTTCGGGAAACTCAAACTCAGGGATGTAGCTGTTGCAAAGGCAGTTGAAGTGTGCCCGGATGGGAAAGAATAATCTGTAGGATTAGATTTACCGTAGAATAATTCGGGGTGAGCGAGATATGGCCGCTCGCGGTGGATGACGTTTTTGAATATTACTGTTGCACCTTCTGCCAGCAATACTGCCCCACCCGTTTCCAGCGCCTTGATTTTTAATTCTTTATCATTTGTGGCAAAGCCCGTGGCCAACATAGCCACTGGGGCACCAAACACAACAATGTAGTCACTTTTTGAAACTCCTTTCCAAAACCCATCAGCGCCGGATGGCGGGCCATTGAATTGCTCTAAGAGTTTTATATCAATACTTTGCGCAGTTGCGGCAAAAGTTATCGATTGAAAAATCAGGAAAAGAAAGGAACGTTTCATCTTTCGCATCCACTAAAGAATACCTGAATTCTGTTTTTATTCTGGAATTTTTATTAGAAGCGAAACCCTCTTTGCCTATATTTACTTTTAAGCGGCCCAATGATCATTTAGAACGCTAATGATTTCCACAAAATTTATCCAGAATTGATGATGAGCTTTGAAACCATTGTGAAAGTATTGGTAATTGAAGACGAACCCGGCCTGCGTGATAGCATTCGGGATTATTTTACGGAAGGGGGAAACATTTGCGAAACGGCTAATGATTTTGAAAGTGCTATCCAAAAGATAAACCTTTACCGTTATGATTGTATCCTGCTGGATATTACCTTGCCCAATGGCAGCGGATTGGACATATTGGAGTCCTTAAAGGCCAACCATCATCCTGATGGCGTACTCATTATATCTGCCAAAAACTCACTGGACGACAGGTTACATGGCTTAGATCTGGGCGCCGATGATTACCTCACCAAGCCTTTCCATTTATCAGAACTGAAAGCCCGCGTTATGGCTATCGTGCGCCGTAAATCTTTTAATGGCAACCGCGAGATCATTTTCAATGAGATCACCGTAGATCTTTTGGCTAAACAGGTAGAGGTAAGCCACACGCCGGTTAAGCTCACCAAAAAGGAATATGCCCTGCTGCTCTATTTTATTGCCAACAAAGGCAAAGTGATTTCTAAAAATGCCATTGCCGAGCATCTTTGGGGCGATGAAATAGACATATCAGATAACTTTGATTTTATCTACTCGCATATCAAAAACTTAAGGAAGAAACTGATGGATGCAGGCTCGGGTGATTACATCCAGTCTACATACGGCATGGGCTATAAATTCAGCGACCATTGAAACTAATTGACCGTTATAACCGCATAAGCCTTTTGGTGACCATTGCCATCATTATCGTAACAGGTTTTGTGTATTACCTTACCATTAGCTATATCCTGACTAATCGTGTAGACCGTGACCTGGTTGTTGAGGAGAATGAAATATTTGCTTACGTAAAACTGAATGATAAGCTACCGCAAGTGTTTAAATCTGATGGTTTAAAAATTCGGTTTACAGCCTCTGCTACCGATAGCATTACCCGCACGTTTGGCAACACTCTGTTTTATAACGAGGAAGAGAACGAGCAGGAAGCGGGCCGCATGCTCACCAGTTCGGTAAAAGTTGAGGGCAAAACCTATCGTATTGAGATAACCGAGTCAAAGGTTGAAACTGAATATCTCATCAGGTTCATCTTTTTTATTACCCTTGGCATCATACTGGTACTGCTAACCCTTTTGCTCATTATTAACCGGATACTGGTAAGGCGCTTGTGGAAACCTTTTTACCGCATATTAGAGGGTATAAAGCTCTTTAATGTGGCCGATAAGAATGGTATACACCCCGTAGCGAGCAATATTGATGAATTTAGAGACCTGAACATGGAAGTTACGGCCATGTCTGGTCGGGTAATGAATGATTACCAGTCGCTAAAAGGCTTTGTGGAGAATGCTGCCCACGAGTTGATGACACCCCTGGCCGTGATAAACTCGAAACTGGATACCCTGATGCAAGTTGGTGAAATGACAGATAAGCAAGGCGCCATCATCAGTGAAGTATACGACACGGTTGGTAGATTGAAAAAGCTGAACCGTTCCATGCTGTTGTTGTCACGAATCGAAAATAAGCTGCTTGCCGAGCCGGAAATCATTGATTTGCTCGGTTTTATCGAACATAAGATCAGCGAGTTTCACGAATTGCTTGCCGAGCGCGACATTGTTGTAAACCAAGATCTGCAACCCTGCCAGGTTACCATCAACCGAGACCTGTTAACGGTTATGCTGAATAACCTGCTTGGTAACGCCATCTTGCATAATATCAAAAACGGGAACATCGGGATCCGTTTAAATAAAAATGAACTGTTGATCGCTAATACGGGTTCTGGTACGGCGCTAAATGAGCAAAAGGTTTTACAGCGTTTCTATAAATCGTCCGAGTCTGAAGGCAGCGGCTTGGGACTTACCCTTGTAAAAGAGATCTGCGATAACTACGGCTACGTTTTTAACTATAATTTTAAAGATGGTCTGCATGCTTTCGAGATCAAATTTCAATAAAAACCAAGCATCCAAAATTTATCCAGAATTAGCTTTTAGCTTAGTTGTATGAAGCGACGAATTCTCTTTTTGCTTTTGATAACCATAGCCGGCGTTGCAAGAGGACAAAACCATACCCTTGATGATTTTGTGCAATCGGCTATCCGTAATAGTCCTCTCATCCGCGATCTGAATAACCAGATCTTAGCCGGCCAGATCGATAGCATCAGGCTACGGGCAGGCTTTAAACCCCAGGTAACGGGCAGCGCAATGGGGCTATACGCTCCCGTAATAAAAAACTACGGCTACTCTACCGCTATAACCAACGGGCAGCAGTTAACAGGTTTGGTTACGGTTGATAAACAGTTTATAGGTAAAGGCTATCTGAATGCGCAGTTATTTAGTATTCTTAATCAAAAAGATTCTATAACTAACACCATCCGCCTGTCTGAACAGGATCTGCGAAAAACCATTGCCGCGCAATACATGACCGCGTATGGCAGCCAGGAACAGCAACGTTTTAACGCCGAAATTGTACAGTTACTTACTAAAGAGGAAAGGTTATTATTAAAACTTACCCGCAGCAATGTTTATCGGCAAAGTGACTACCTCACCTTTTTGGTAACCCTCAAACAAGCTGAACTGCAAAAGAAACAAGCCGATTTGCAATACAAGGCCGATTACAGTACACTTAAATTCCTGGCAGGCATGCGCGATACCGTGCTGGACACTTTGAGCAAACCCAATATTCAAAATAACTTGTTAACAGACCGCTCGGGCAGCATTTTCTTTAAGCAGTTTCAATTGGATAGCATCCGCATAAAAAATTCGCATCAACTTGTGGATTACAGCTATAAGCCAAAGTTTCATTTATTTGTTGATGGCGGTTATAATTCAGACCTTACGGTTGATTACTATAAAAATTTTGGCGCAAGTGCAGGCTTTGGTTTAAGCATCCCCATATACGATGGCGGGCAAAGGAAACTTGCGCATCGCAAAATTCAGTTAGAGGAGAACACCCGGCAGCAATACAAACAGTTTTTTGAGCAGCAATACAGTCAGCAGATCTACCAGTTAAAAGAGCAAATTAAAGGTTACGACCAGTTACTGGCAGACATTAAAGACCAGTTCAAATATTCTGAATCGCTTATTAAGGTTGATACCCAACTGATGCAAACCGGCGACCTGAAGATTGCCGACCTTATCCTGGCTATCAATAACTACCTGTCTACAAAAAACTTGCTTACTACCAATATTATAGCGCAACTACAACTCATCAATCAATTGAATTACTGGAACAAATAACATGACCAAGCATCACAATATTTTAGGTTTACTGCTCTTGATAAGCCTGTTTATACTGTCATCCTGCTCAAACAGCGGTAGCGCGGCAGATGAGGAAAGTTCCCCATCGGCCGTTACGCCGGTAACCGTTACTCATATTGAACACGGGGCGCTTACAGATACCATTACGCTAAATGCAACATCTACCTTCCTGCAAAAAAATTATGTTAAAGCCAATGCTATCGGCTACATCAACAAAGTTAACATCAAACCCGGTGAGTACGTGCACAAAGGGCAGCTGCTCTTTACCATCAAAACCAAAGAGGCGCAAAGCATTGGCAACACCATTAATGTGCTGGATACTACTTTCAAGTTTTCCGGTGTTAATCGCATTGTGGCGTCAACCAATGGATATGTTACTCAGTTAACCCACCAATTAGGCGATTACGTACAGGATGGCGAACAACTGGCCGTGATCAGCGATCATAACAGTTTTGCGTTTTTACTGCAGGTACCTTATGAACTGCATCAGTTAATGGCGCATAACCAAACCCTGCAACTCAGCCTGCCCGATGGCACCATACTGAAAGGACAGGTAGCTTCAACTATGCCCGCCGTTGATTCATTGGCCCAAACCCAAGCCTTGGTGATAAAGGTGAATAGCCCGGAGCCTTTGCCTGAAAACTTAGTTGCAAAGGCCCGATTGATAAAAGCAGCAAAAGATAACGCAGTGATGTTACCCAAAGCTGCCATACTATCAAACGAAGCGTTGACAGAATTTTGGGTGATGAAACTGATAAACGATAGCACGGCCGTTAAGGTGCCGGTAAAAAAGGGTATTGAAACCAACACGAAGGTAGAACTTACATTCCCTCAGTTTCAGCAATCAGACAGGATCATAGAGACTGGAAACTACGGTTTGGCCGATACCGCCAGGATAAGGATAACAAGATAATGATTGAGACAGAAGATTTCTTTGTAAAGCATAAAAAGCCGGTAAGCTTGTTGCTGCTCATTGTGCTGTTGGGTGGTGCCTTTGCTTACTCGCGGATGCAAACTTCCCTTTTCCCCGAGATTACTTTCCCTAAGATAAAGATCATTGCCGATGCCGGGCTGCAGCCGGTTGATAAGATGATGGTAAGCGTTACCAAACCTTTAGAGAATGCCGTTAAACAAGTGCCCGGTCTTCAGTATGTGCGCAGTACCACCAGCCGCGGCAGTTGCGAGATCTCGGCGTTTATGAACTGGGATGCCGATATCGATATCAGCCAGCAACGTATCGAATCAAGTATCAATCAGATAAGGGATGCACTGCCGCCGGGGCTAAGTGTGACGGTTCAGAAAATGAATCCTTCGATATTACCGGTAAGCGGTTATACGCTGGAGAGCCATGTTAAATCGCCGATAGAACTGAAACAAATAGCCACCTACACGGTGAAGCCATTTTTGTCGCAAGTTTCGGGCGTGTCTGATATCAGGGTTATCGGCGGCAAGAACAAAGAGTATTGGCTCATCCTCAATATACAAAAAATGAGTGCGTTGGGCATTACGCCCGATATGGTAAGCAATGCGTTAACGCAAACTAATTTCATTAAATCAGAAGGTTATCTATCGGCGTACAAAATGCTGTATTTAACCATCATGAACGCTACCGTTAACACCCGCGATCAGCTTGCCGAAGTGGTGATCAGTAATGACCGTAAGCGTGTTGTACAATTAAAAGATATTGCCGATGTACAGATAAACCCCGGTATCGAGTACACCAAGATCAACGCCAATGGCCACGATGGCGTGCTGGTAGCAGTGATCAAACAGCCTGACGCCAATTTGGTGCAGTTGTCTGATGACATGACTAAAAAGATCACTGAACTGAAAAAAATATTACCGGCAGGGGTAACCATCAAACCATATTACGTGCAGGCCGATTTTGTGAATGCTGCCATCCGCAGCGTAAGCGATTCACTTTGGATAGGCCTGGCGCTGGCTATTGTTGTGGCTATTATTTTCTTGCGGTCGGTAAAGGCAAGCGCTACAATTTTGATCACCATCCCGGTTACGCTGGGGCTTACACTGTTGATTCTTTACGTACAAGGCTACACGCTCAACATCATGACACTGGGCGCCATTGCCGCTGCCATTGGTCTCATAATAGACGATGCCATTGTAGTTGTAGAACAAATACATCGCACACACGAAGAACACCCCGATGAACCAACAACAAGTTTATTGCACAAAGCCATAGGCTACCTTTTGCCTGCCATGATTGGTTCATCTATCAGCACCATTGTAATATTTGTGCCCTTTATATTGATGACCGGTGTGGCCGGTGCTTATTTTAAAGTGATGACCAGTACTATGATCATTACTTTGATCTCATCGTTCTTTGTAACTTGGATAGGTTTGCCCATCATTTATTTATTGCTCACTAAAGAGAAACCAAGAAATGCCGGGAATACAGAGGAAGAACATCATGTAAAGAAACAGGGCTGGGTATCATTCTTTATCCACAAACCTGTAATAAGCATTGTGTTTGCGTTGATCTTAGTTGCCTTGATCGTTTTCATTCCCGGCAGGCTCGATAGTGGCTTTTTACCCGATATGGATGAAGGCAGCATTGTGCTGGATTATACTTCGCCGCCGGGAACGTCATTGGATGAAACCGGCCGAATGTTGCGCGAAATTGAGAAAACCATCATCAAGCACCCTGATGTTGCCGCCTATTCCCGGCGTACGGGCACGCAAATGGGTTTTTTTATAACCGAACCAAATACAGGGGATTACCTGATACAACTTAAAAAAGATCACAAAGAAACTTCAGAACAAGTTATCAGCGATCTGCGTACGGCTGTCGAATCGACCCAGCCTGCTTTGCGTGTTGATTTTGGGCAGGTGATAGGCGATATGCTGGGCGACCTGATGACATCAACCCAACCTATCGAAATAAAAGTATTTGGTAACGACCAGCGCACCTTACAGAAATTATCGCAGCAAATAGCGGCCGTGGTAAGCAAAGTGAAGGGCACTGCCGATGTATTTGATGGCATTGTTATAGCAGGCCCATCGGTTGAGTTGCAACCCAATTACAGTAAACTGGCGCAGTATAATTTAACGCCAAATGCTATCCAAACCCAATTGCAAAACGCGTTAGACGGCAATCAGGCGGGTATTCTTATCGAAAAAGAACAGCAGTCGCCTATACGCATCGTTTACCCCGGCAACCGCTCACTTGATGTTAACGGCTTATCAAAACAAAGTATTTTTCTGAATGATGGCCGCCTGTTGCCTCTGGCAGAGGTAGCCGCTATTAATATCCATCAGGGAGATGCCGAGATCCAGCGAGAAAACCTGCAGGCCATGGGAGTGATAACCGCCCGTTTAGATCAGGGTAGCCTGGGCGGTGTAATGCCGGTGATCCAAAAAGATATTCAACAGAAAGTTAATCTGCCGTCGGGATACCATGTGGAGTACGGCGGTGCTTATGCAGAGCAGCAGCAATCGTTTAAAGAATTACTCATCATACTGGTAACGGCAAGTCTGCTTGTGTTTTGTGTGATACTGTTCTTATTCCGCAAATTCACCGTTGCCGTTATTATTCTTACTATTGCCGTATTAGGTATCAGCGGCAGTTTCCTGGCGTTATTCTTAACCCATACGCCACTGAATGTAGGCAGTTACACGGGGCTCATTATGATAGTTGGCATTATCGGCGAGAACGCAATCTTTACATTCTGGCAGTTCAGGGAAAGTGCGCGTGAGAGTTCTATTGATGATGCGATAGTTTATTCTATCTCTACCCGCTTAAGGCCAAAGCTGATGACCGCTTTAGGTGCTATCATCGCATTAATGCCGCTGGCTTTAGGGATAGGCGCGGGTGCCCAGCTGCACCAGCCATTGGCCATAGCAGTAATAGGCGGGTTTGTTATTGCGCTGCCGCTGTTATTGATTGTTTTACCAAGCATGCTGAGGCTGGCTTACCGTAACAAACCTTTGACAGACCATACCCCGAATATCCAGAATTAAATCAGATTTGAACACCACCATTGTTATAAAAAAACAGACATGAAAACAATGAAATTATCTGCCCTTATAATTGCTGCCTTAACCTTATCGGGAACGGCAATCGCGCAGCAATCGGGCCTGCGGGTTACCAATTCATTCCCGATCAAAAGTAATGGCGGTTGGGATTATATTACGGTTGATGCACCGGGTAAACGCCTGTTTGTATCACATTCCACTCAGGTAAATGTCCTGAGCACGGCGGGAGATTCATTAGGCGTGATCAGTAATACCGCGGGAGTGCATGGTATTGCATTGGTGCCGGCGTTAAATAAGGGTTATACCAGTAATGGTAAGGCTAATGCCTGTACTGTTTTTGATATGCAGACTTATAAAACCCTGGGCACAATTTCGGTGGGCACCAACCCTGATGCGATTTTTTATGATACTTACTCAAAAAAGGTATTTGTATTTAACGGCAAAAGTCAGGATGCTACGGTAATTGATGCGGCAACGGACAAGGTTTTGGCAACTATTCCCCTTGGCGGTAAACCGGAGACGGGTGTATCTAACGGCAAAGGTTTGGTTTTTGTAAACTCTGAAACTACCAACGAAATTGTGGTGATAGACGCGACCGCTTTAAAAGTTCTGAAACGCTATAAACTTAATGGTGGCGATGAACCATCGGGCCTGGCCATTGATATAGCTACTAACCGCCTGTTTGCAGGTTGTGGCGGTAATGCTACTATGATAGTTTTAGACGCATCAACCGGTAAAAACCTCGCCAAATTTAAAATTGGCGATTGTGATGGTGTTGCTTTTGATCCTGCTTTGAAACTGGCCTACGCATCTAACCATGAAGGTACCTTATCAGTTATTAAAGAGATATCTGCTGATAAATTTGTGCAACTGGCTGATGTGAAAACTGAACCCAGCGCGCGCACCTTGGGTCTTGATCCATTAACACATAAAATCTACCTGCCTGCGGCAAAAATGGAGCCCGTACCTGCGGGCTCGTCTGAGCGGCCTAAAATGACACCCGGAACATTCCATGTTTTGGAAGTGAGCAAATAAACTAAAAAGCCTGTAGCAAAAACTACAGGCTTTTTAACAGGTAAGAATTATGATCTAATCAGCGGCAACTTTTATAAAGCTGCCCTTGCTATCAAATAACACATCCTTCCCTTTTACTTCTGCTTCGTAATTAACCTCACCGTTTGCTTTGGTTATTTTAGCCGCTTCTTTGATCTTAACACCTTTGTAATGATCTTTTAGATATGCCATTGCACTACCGGGAAGTTCGGTTGTTTCAATCTCTTTTTCGGTTTCTGATAAACTACCGTCAGCTTTAAACAGGGCCGACATTTCTGTTTTTCCTTGTTTAAAACCGGCTTCAAAATCGCCCTTCTCCTTTTCCCATTTTACTTTTTTTACTGCCGGAAAATTTTTCTCAAACGTTGCCTTTACAGCCTGTGGAACCTGGGTTGATGGGATAGTTTGCGCAAACGAGGCTGTGCTGCTTGCAAGTGCCACCAGGGCAACTGCGGTGATCTTTAAATTTTTCATACTTAGTTTTTTCTCTAAGCTCGATCACAATCCTGAAGAAAGACTGGACAAAATCTGTAGAAATGCGGTAAAAACAAAAGATCCGGTGTTTGCCGGATCTTTTGTTTTTTAGGTAGATGATATATATTGATCAGGCAATAATGCCTGCATGTTGCAAGATCATTAATTTGATAGATGACAAAACAGGGCGTTGGTTAAAATACATCCTTTTAACTACACAGCTGTCTGTTTTTGCATTCAGCGCTGATTTTGACAACGAACGGATATGGACAACTTTCATAATTAAGATGCTTTAGCAAGGTGTAATTTATCAACTTGTTTTTCCGAATAGTTTAATGATAGAGTCTTTTTATTTGAATCGATAGCCATATACTTGTCTTTCAGTTTCTTAAGTAGTTCAAAACTAAAAGCATCCTGCAAAGGCATGTGCCATTCACCAACTGTTTTAGCATGTAAAACAAGCTTTTCTGCCGGTACGCGGCGGTTTTCATGGTTGATATGCGTTAAACCTGTCACCTTATCGGTATCAAAAATCACAAAAGTGTCAATCATCCTGCCTTTGTCATCGGTGTAGATCACGGAAGCGTTTGCTATATAGTTTTTCATCGATTAACAGATAGCGAATAATATGCCATTTCCTGCCAGAGTCGATAAAATGAGGGCTAAGCATTTTGTAATAACGTTACAGTATAGCACAGTATGCCAACGCTGAGCCCCTTAAGTAGGTTTGGTAATACCAAAAACAACCTGCTTATGAGCACTTTTACAAGAATGTTCCGTACTACAGCCTGTTGCGCTGTAGCCATAATGCTGATGGCCTGCAGCAAAAAAAGCGTAACGCCAAATAATAATAACAATAATAGCAGCGGCAATAACACCAACAACCCACCGGCCGAAACTAAAGGCTTTGCGATACAGGATTCAAAAATCATAGGACCGGATGACAAAGAATTTGTGCCGGTGGGTATAAACGTAAACGGGCCATATTGGCCATGGTCGCATGCAACATTGCCCGATGTTGGTTTGATAGCCGACACCTGGAAATTCAATTCAGTACGCCTTAATTGCTGGCCGGAGTTCAGCAGCAATAATCAGAACAATACCGATATGGACGGCATCATCAAAGCCTTTACCGATAAAAAGGTGGTGGTAATGATAGAAGAACACAACTGGACGGGTAGATATCCAACGGCTGATGAATTAGCTACCCTCTCTGCTTGGTATAAGGACCTCGCCATTAAATACAAAAACAACCCCTATGTGTGGTTCAATATTATGAACGAGCCCGGTCCTGCGAATACAGATGTACCCGCCGACTGGCTGAACGACCACGATATCGTGATAAAAACCATCCGCGATGCAGGTAATAACAACATTATTGTTTGCGATGAACACGGCTACGGACAAGCCGGCGGCTACACGCAGGGAGCCAAACAAAGTGGAGTACTAACTTATGGTACAAACCTTACTGCCAAATACAAAAATGTGATGTTCTCGCTGCACACCTATGATCTTTGGGTGTATGGCGATACCCGCCTTCAGAATTATATAAATGATGTAACAGCAAAGAAACTGGCTTTGATGATAGGCGAGTTTGGTGTTGGTGCAGATCTATCGAGCGCTGTTGCAACTTCCGTTTATAAAAATGCCGTACCTAAAAATATCGGTCGTTTGGGTTGGCAATGGGATGGTACTGATGTGCATAAGCTAACTACAACCGGCTCCGGTGGTGGTTATGCCATTGATAATGTATCAGGCGCTAAACCCGGGAACCTCAGTTTTGTGGGTAATTTACTTTGGCAGGATACACACGGTGGCGTAAACCCGGGGAGTGCCGATTTAATACCACCGGCGGTATTGGCAGCCAACCTCAGTTTTGAGAATGGCAGCCCGCAAAGCGGATCGAAAAATATTGAGAACTGGATAAACTTCGGTACAGCAGAGCTTGATAATACCGCAGCAGACGTAAATAACGGAATGTACGCTATTAAAATACCGTCCGGTGGGGCGGGCGGAGCAGGACAGTTTCTTTATTTAGCGCCGGGTGCCACTTATAAAATAACTGCCTGGGGCAAAAACAGTGCAGCCGTAAGCGCGGCCAGCAGCCTCGGGATAAAAGTAACCGCCACCCAGGGTGGTGCCGAAAGTCAGATCGTGTCGCTGGATTTTACCGCAAACGGTGGCAGTACAAAAACGGGCACTTTTAGTACGCCCGCCAGTTTAAACAGCGTGTTCCTTTTTATTTATAAAAACGATGCTAATGTTGATTTCTGGCTGGATAATATCAGCATCCAAAAACAATAAAATCCCCTTTATCCCCCAATATTAAAACAGGTTGATTTGATTTAAGCGCAGCGTTGCCGTACACGGTATGGTAACGCTGTTTTTGTTTGATAATCAACGGCTAAACGTCATCAAAAACCCTGATACAGCACAGCACGGGACAGTACAGAAACCAGCACACTTCCCCGTATCCTTGATATAGGTTAAAAGCCAAAAACTTTCATAAACCAACCAATTAAAACTTAATCATTAACAATTATGAGTAAAAATTTACTTCATTATTCCTATTGCAGGAAAATGCTCATGCTATGTTTTGCTTTGCTGTTTTCTGTAACAGCCGCCGTGGCACAGGGAAGCATAACCGGTAAGGTAACAGACAATGTTACCAAAGAACCTGTGCCGGGCGTTACCGTATCGCTTAAGGGTAACAACCGTATAGGCGTTATCACCGATGCAGGCGGTAACTTTAAAATAAATGCATCAACCGCCGATGTGCTCATTGTATCAAGTGTGGGTTACACCCGCCGCGAAGTACCGGTTACAGGAAATAACCTGGCTATCGTTCTCGAATCTGAATCTAAAGCTTTAAGCGATGTTGTTGTTATTGGTTTTGGTACACGTAAAAAGAAAGACGTTACCAGCGCCATATCAACCGTAACGCCAGATCAGATTGAGAAAAGTACAGCTTTAAGTCCGGAGATGGCTTTGCAGGGCCAGGCTGCCGGTGTTAGCGTTACCTCGGCTGGTGCCGACCCAACCGCGAGACCTACGGTGCGTATCCGTGGTGTATCCACATTTAATGCTGCCGAGCCACTTTATGTAATTGACGGTATTCCGTTTCTTGAGGGCGGTGCCGGTAAACAGGTTGATGAAACCAACGCGCCTACATTGCGCGGTACGGTAAACATCTACAATATCATCAACCCGGCAGATATCGAATCAATGTCGGTATTAAAAGATGCGTCTGCTGCAGCGATCTACGGTGTACGGGCGGCAAACGGTGTTATTTTGATCACAACAAAACGCGGCAAAAAGGGCCAAATGCGGATTGATTTTGACGGGCAGTACGGTAAGTTGAGTGTGCCTAAAACTTATAAGGTTTTAAACACGCAGCAGTATACCAAGTATTATACTGATTTCTATAACGCCTACCCCGAATTGAAAAACAACCTGCCCGTGCCTATCGGGCAGTCGCAGGATTTTGGTTCCTTCTTTGATCCGGCAAGTGCCAACTATATAGGTAATTTGCCAACTTATGATTGGCAGGATGCTATCCAGAATAAAGATGCCAGCCTGGTTAACTATAATGTAAGGGCAAGCGGAGGTAACGAGAGCACTACTTACAATGTATCCGCCGGTTACAGCCGTAACGATGATGCTTTTAAAGGCATCAATGCCAACAGGTATTCCATCTCCAGCAATGTTGATTCTAAGTTTGGCAGATATATCTCGGCAGGTTTAAACCTCCGTTTGGTACAGGGTAAATCAAACCTTGGGCAATTTGGTGGTTTTACCAACGATCTGCAAACCTATCGCGCAGCACCCTTTCAGCCCATATATGGCGATGGCGCCAATGGCTATGCGCCGCTTTACAGCTTAACCCACCCGTTAACTCCGGGCCAGTTTACCGAAGGGGTAGATTACAACAAGATCTACGGCGTAAAATCAACCAACATGAACAATTACCTGGGCGCTTTATCGCTTAACAGCAGCACCAGTAATAACCAGTCGGTTGTTGGCAATGCTTACGTACAGATAGAGCCGGTCAAAAATTTAAAGATCAGGGGTACTTACAGCGGTACACAATTTAGGGTTGAGCAAAAAACTTATACCGATTTTGGTACCTGGCAGTTCAGCGAAACCCCGAAAAACCCGTATGATGGTTTTGCCAATCCGCCGCTTGGGTCAACACCAAATGCTTTGGGTATGATCAACAGTGTAACCACCAGTATCCAAAAATCGGTGAATATTAACTACAACCGCAGCTTTGGCGATCACAACATCGACCTTACTGCCGATGCATCGCAACAAACGCTTAAGTGGGTATCATACGGCCAAAACGGCTCCATCTACACTACCGACCCATCTTTACGCTACTACGGCGTAAGTCCTGATAGCAAAAGCTATTACAGCAACAATGCGGATAACGCTGTCATCGGTATATTGGGCCGCGCAAGTTACAACTACAAGAGCAAGTATTATTTAGATGCGGTTTACCGTAACGACAGGTCATCGCGCTTTGCGCCGGGGCACCGTACTTCAAATAACTATGGCTTCTCTGCCGCATGGCGTATCACTGCCGAAGATTTCATGAAAAGCCTTGCCTGGTTAAATGACCTGAAATTACGCGGCGGTTACGGTGGATTGGGCAACGACCAAACCACAGCCGGCTGGAAATATCTTTCGGCTGCAGGCACGCCGGTACCAAACTACAACCTCGGCGATCCGCAACTGAATAACCCGGGGATTGCTTTCCCTAACTTCGCCAACGTTAACCTAACCTGGGAGAACAAGTATACTACCAATGCAGGTTTTGATGCGGTAATGTTCAACAACAAATTGAGTGTTACGGTTGAGTATTACAGGGCAGTAACTAAAGGCATTATCCAGAGCTATTTGCCGCCGCCAAGTTCAACTATCAAAAACAATGTTGATGTAAATATCGGCGATGTGTTAAACCGCGGTTTCGAGTTTACCGCCGGTTATAATGACAGGATTGGGGATGTAGGCTACAATCTATCAGGTAACTTAACTACGGTACATAATGAGGTATTGAAGTTGTACCAGCACCAGGCTATACGTGGTAACGGTTATTCGTTAGAAGAAGGCCAGCCCATAGGTTTCCTGTATGGTTACAAAGTTGGCGGCATTTTCCAAAGCCAGGCCGAGGTTGATGCCTACAAGGCAAAAACTAACGACCAGAATGCTAAAGCAACTGCCCCCGGTGATATATATTTCCAGGATATCCATGGCTCGCCGGCAGCAGGTACAACGGCTTACAATAACACTCCCGACGGAATTGTAAATGCTAACGACCAGACCAATATTGGTAACACCATCCCTAAATACGTTTACGGTTTTAGCTTGGGTGCCGATTACAAAGGGTTTGATATCTCAGCTTTCTTCCAGGGAAAAGGTGGTTTCAAGAAATACAATTATGCCCGTGCCGCCGGCGAAACTGCAGGAGCTTTCCGCAACCAGTTTGTATCGGTACTTAACTCGTGGACACCAACCAACACCAACACCAATATGCCGCGTGCTGTGTACCAGGATCCTAACGGGAACTCACGTTTCTCTGACAGGTTTGTTGAAGATGGCGGTTACCTGCGTTTTCAGAACCTAACCATTGGCTATACCTTTCCTAAGGCGTTGTTGAGCCGTACAAATGTCATCCAAAACCTGCGCATCTCGTTAACGGGTATCAACCTGTTCACCGTAACCGACTATACCGGCATCGACCCTGAAAGTGATTTCTCGCCAAGTACACGCCAGTTCATTTTAGGTTTAAAAGCATCATTTTAATTATTCAAATTTTTCAATCACATGAAACCACGATATATAAAGTTTTTAGCAGCAGCATCGGTGTTGGTATCGTTTGCATACACTGCCTGTAAAAGCGTTTTAGACGTGCCGCCGCCAACACAAAGCGAGGATACGTACTTTAAAACCGAAGGAGAGTTCCGCACGGCTACCTTAGGCGTTTATGCTACCCTTACCGATTTTTACAGCTCAGCCAGTGCCAGCGCGGGTGGTAATGCCATGCTCAAATCATTCTATCTGCCCGGTGATGACCTTACCATGAGCTCGGCCAATAACTATGAGATCTTTAAAGGTCTTACCTCAAGCGATGGCGACCTGAGTTATTTTTTCAGGAGTAACTATATCATGATCGGTCGTGCCAATAAAGTTTTAGAGAAGATCGAAGGTGCAGGTAATGATGTTTTCACTACTCCCGGCCTTAAGGATGCTATAAAAGGTGAGTCGTTGTTTTTGCGCGCATTTGCATTTTATCAGCTATGGAATATGTTTGGTACTGCACCTATCGTTACCAAAACCTTTACTACGCTTAATGAGTTGCAAACCCCGAGCTCGCAGGGCACGCAATTGCTCGACCAGGCAATTACCGACCTAACCGCTGCAGCTACCTTACTGCCCGATAGCTGGACTGCCGGCGATAAAGGCCGCGTTACCAAAAACAGCGCAAATGCCTTGTTGGGTAAGGCTTTGGTTTTCCGCGCAACGGTAAACAAAAACGCTGCTGATTATAATGCAGCGGTAACTGCATTTAACAAAATAACCGGCGCAACTTTGATGGCTAATTTTGAAGATAACTTTGATTATCACGAGGGGAAGGAAAACAACGAAGAATCGATGTTTGAATTTCAGGCGGGGCAGGCATTGGTAGGCTCGGGCGGTATGAATGCCTGGCTGGCTAATGACCAGTGCGATTGCGGGGCTGCTGGGGCTTACTACTTTATGTTCACTACTGAAGGTAATAACTACATGGGTGGCGGTTTCTATTTCCCTACAGAGAAATTTAAGAACGTTTTTGAGGATGGAGATCCGCGCCTTCAATACACTTTTACTGCCGATAAAGGCAAGGTGGTAAAGTACATTCTTAATAACCAATTAGAAGGTGGTGTAAATTCCATCAACAATTATCGCATTTTACGTTATGCCGATGTACTGCTTTTAAAAGCAGAAGCTACGCTGCAAGGCGGTGGCAGCACTGCCGATGCTATTGGTTTGATTAACCAGGTGCGCACCCGTGCACGCAACATGGTGGCAGGCGGTACTATCCCCGCAAATTTTAATACTGGCGAGAGTAATAAAACAACCATTATGCAATGGATAATTGATGAGCGTTTAAGAGAACTGGGTGCCGAGGGCGGCCGCTGGTGGGATTTGCGACGTTGGGCTATTGGCGGCGTGATCACACTAAATAATGCCTATTTCAGCTCAAACCTGAGCGGGCAGATAGCTTTTGATGCACATTACCTGTATTTCCCAATACCCGATTCTGAGAAAAATAACAATCCGAACATTGTTCAAAACCCCGGTTATAATTAACGGTGCGGTTAATTATAAACAGGTTATAGTTAAATTGAGAAATAGGAGAGGAAACTCTCCTGTTTTGTTATTCACCAACAGTACAGGGCAGTACACAACTGGCAGCATCTTCTTATAGATTTATTTGATGAGATTTAAGTTGTTCGTTACGATTGTTTTGCAATTGTTCATCGCGTTCAGTATTTCTGCGCAGGATATTGATTATAAGGGCCTGCCCGAATGGAGCTGGCACAAGAAAGGTAACACCGAATATTACCTTTACACACCCAAAAATATGCAGGCGGGCAAAAAGTATCCGTTTGCACTTTTCCTGCATGGCTGCTGCGGCATAGATGACCATGCAACCTTGCATAACGTAGTAGATGCCCCGGCACGTATGTGGCATGGTTTCGGTGAAAATAAGCAGCGTGTGCCTACGTATATCATCGCCCCGGCAACTTCAAGAGGCTGGGCGCAGCATATCCCTGACCTGAAAGCGGTGATGGATAGTTTAGTGGCATCTCAAAACGCCGATGCCCAACGGATCTACATCTGCGGATTTTCTATGGGCGCCCAGGGCACATTTACTTTTATCAATCAGTATCCTGATTATTTTGCGGCTGCAATTACGATGGGTATGAAGTTCAGCGGCGACTCGCTAAAGGTAAAGAACATCCCCATGTGGGTAAACCAGGGCGAAACAGATTACTACAGCAGGCCATTGCGTAAACAGGTTAAAATGCTGCGTGGATTAAATGGTGATGGTGCCGATACCGGCGCAACCTTTAACACCGGTGTTAATCCCCGTTACAGTAATTTTAAAGGCTTTGG
>JAESTD010000206.1 GCA_016763755.1 Mucilaginibacter sp. | reverse complement strand
TTATTAGCCATTACCGAATTAGAAGACGAATTTTAAATATTTATATATGTTGAACACCTGACAATTTCTTATCCGGTATTCGACATATTACCTACTTTAAAAGGTGATAGACCAAAAACGCCATCCCATAAGCCAACACCGTCATATAGGCGAATTGCGCGGCAGGCCAGCGCCAGTCTTTTGTTTCGCGATATACTACGGCCACGGTGCTGGCGCATTGCATGGCAAAGGCATAAAACATCATCAATGAGAAAGCCACCGCAAGTGTGAATACAGGTTGTCCTGTTTGCGGGTTTTTGGCCCTGCGCATTTTTTCCTGCACAGAGTCTATCTTATCGGCATCGCCTTCCACACTATAAATAGTGGCCATGGTGCCTACAAATACCTCGCGGGCGGCGAAGGATGTGATCAGCGCTATACCTATCTTCCAGTCAAAGCCGATGGGTTTGATAACCGGCTCTATCACATGGCCTAATACCCCGGCGTAAGAGTTTTCCAGTTTTTCTGTCGAGATCACACGCTTCAGGCTATCGGGCGACATGGTCTTGGTGTATTGTGGCTGACTGTAAGTTTGTTCAATTTTCTCAAAACGGTTACCCGGCCCATAGCTGGATAATACCCACAGAATGATCGATACCGAAATGATCACTTTGCCAGCCTGTAGTACGAAGGTTTTAGAACGCTCGTACATCGAGAAGATAACATTTCTCCAGCGCGGCATGCGGTACACCGGCAGCTCCATAATAAAGTAGCCGCGTTCGCGGGCTTTTAATATGAATTTCATCACAAACGCCACTATCACGGCTGATAGTAAGCTGAGTACATACATGCCGGTAAGGGCAAGGCCTTGCAGGTTAAATATCCACCAAACGTTTTTATTGGGAACAACAAGGGCAATCAATAAAGTATAAACCGGCAAGCGGGCAGAGCAGGCTACTAAAGGTGTAACCATAATGGTGATCATGCGATCTTTCCAGTTTTCGATGGTGCGTGTACTCATGATAGATGGCACAGCACAGGCAAAGCCGCCTATCAACGGAACTACCGATTTACCGTTTAAACCCACCTTGCGCATTATCTTATCCATCATAAACGTAACGCGCGACATGTAGCCCGTATCTTCCAGTATCGAGATAAATGCAAACAGGATGGCTATCTGCGGGATAAACACCAGCACACCGCTTAAGCCGGCGACAACACCGTCGATAAGGAGATCGGCCAGTGGCCCTTCAGGTAAAACACCGCGCAATATCCCCTCGGCCCAAACAAAGCCATCTTCAATTAACGACATCGGGTACTCAGACCAGGCAAATATCGATTGAAAGATAAACAGCAATACGCCCATAAAGATAATAAACCCAAATACCCTGTGGGTAAGCACATGGTCTATCTTATTGCTCAGGCTTTCCTCGTGTGCTGTTTGGGGCGTGTGCACGGTATCATACAACACATCATTGATGTAATTGTAGCGGGCAATGGTTTCAGTAGCTTGTGCTTTTTGTGAGTGGAACGAGTGTTTCTTTTCCAGCTCCTCAATCCGGTCGCTTTGCTCGGTTGTTAAAAACTTAAGGTGCTCATGCTGGTGAGCAAGCTGCAGGGCAAAGTATGGGTTATTAGATTGTGTTTCCTCTTCAATATCGGCTATTAAGGCGGGAGCCAGGGTGCGTACATCAATACTATCAACCTGCAGGGCAATTTTATTAGCATGGTTAATGGCCTGTTTCAGTTCATCGATCCCTTTTTCCTGGCGGGCGGCAATTGGTACAACAGGCACACCTAATCTACGCGATAACAGGTCTATATCAATAGATATTCCCGATTTATCGGCCATATCAATCATATTGAGCGCAATAATTACAGGGATCTTTAAGTCGGCAACCTGGGTATATAAAAGCAGGTTACGCTTAAGGTTGGTGGCATCAAGTATGATGATGATCAGATCGGGCGTAAGCTCTGAACCTTTTTCGGCTAAAACAGAGAATACGATAGATTCGTCTTTGCTTTTTGGGTAAAGACTGTAAGTACCCGGAAGGTCGATTATTTCGGCGCGGCGGCCATCAGCTAATTGGCAGATGCCCGTTTTTTTGTCAACTGTAACGCCGGGGAAGTTTCCTATTTTTTGATTGAGCCCGGTAAGTGCGTTAAAAAGTGTCGATTTACCGGTGTTTGGATTTCCTACAAGCGCTACTCTGATATCAGCTTTCAAATGAATATACTATTGCAAAATAATGGTTGATGCTTCAAACCTGCGCAAACTTAACTGGTAGCCTGATACATGGATGGCAATAGGATCGCCAAGAGGGGCAATGCGGGCAATAGTAATGGTTTCACCCGGAAGACAGCCCATTTCCATCAGCTTAACAGACATTTCAAGATCTGTAAATTCTTTTACCACTCCTGTTTGGCCAACGGCAAGGTCTTCAAGCGTCATTCGCGTAAATTTTAGTTCACAAATGTAAGCTTATTTAAAACAAATCCAAATAAGAGGATGGGGGAATATGTAAGTCGTATTATGCCTGGTTGGGGTATACCGGGCGTTTAGCAGCGCCAAAATGAGGGCAGCCGCAATCTTTTTTAAATATTCCGCATGATGATAGCGAAACCATCAATCCAACAACAGCACTAATCTTTATCAACTTTTTCATTTCACACTATTTATTGCGGCACCGGTAACCTGCACAGCAAACACACCCATGCACGTGCCTATCAGGTCGCAAAGCAGATCATTAAAATCGCCACTGCGCCAGGTAAAAACTTTACTTTGCAATAGCTCTATCAATGCGCCATAGCTTAGCAGCACAATAGTGTTTTTTACGGCTATCTCTATGCGGATGTTTCGCGTATTCCATTTTCTGATGCTGCCGGCACAATAAAGTACAGATAGCACAAAGAATAATCCGCAGTGTGTAAGTTTATCAAAACCAACAAAAAATACCCCACGCCCTTCTTTAACACCGATGGGGATGGCACAAATTATTAAAACAAAGAGGGCCCACAAAATAGCAGGCCCATAATATTTTAGAGTAGGTTTCATTTAAAATTAATGGCCGATAACACCTTTGTATGCCTCAGCATCTAAAAGGGTTTCTACATCTGCAGCGTTCTTTAAGCTGATCTTAACCATCCAGCCATCGCCATAAGGGTCGGTATTTACCAATTCCGGTTCGCTATCCAGTTTGCTGTTTATCTCTAAAACAGTACCATCAACGGGCATAAACAGGTCAGATACGGTTTTAACTGCTTCAATAGTACCAAAAACAGATTCTTTAGTAACCTCCTGGCCAACAGTATTGATGTCTACGTAAACGATATCGCCCAACTCGCCCTGGGCAAACTCGGTTATACCAATGTAGGCTTCATTACCCTCAACTCTTACCCATTCGTGGTCGCTTGTGTATTTTAGTTCTGCCGGAAAATTCATATCGTTTTATTTGTGTGCTCAAAAATAGTAAAAGTTTAAGCTATATGCCAAGCAAATAATCCGTTGGCTAAAGCCAATGGCAATGATGTTGTTTCGCTATTCATTGCCGTCCCATTCATGGGACGGAGAACAAGAATATCAAAACGGTTTTAGCCAAAACCCAATGCCCGTTTCTAACGATTGCAATATCTGTTGCCCATATTGAAACACATCGGCGTAAAATTTGTTAACTAATAATATAAAACTAAAAACACCTACCAAATGAAAAAATTAAGTTTAGCGGCAATCATAGCTATTGCTGCCCTGTCGTTCCAGGCATGTAATAATGCCCCGAAGGACAGCAAAGAAAGCGCAGACAGTGTAAACGCTGTTAAAGATACTACCACCAATGGCTCAACAGGTATTGCTGTTGATGAAAAAGACGCCAAATTTGCTACCGACGCGGCTAACGCAGGTATGGCCGAAGTTGCTGCCGGCAAAGTAGCATCAGAAAAAGCTACCAATGCACAGGTTAAAGAATTTGCCAATATGATGGTTATGGACCATACCAAAGCAAACGAGGAATTAATGGGCATTGCTAAAACCAAAAATATCACCCTGCCAACCGCCCCGGATGCTGATCATCAAAAAATGCTGACAGACCTTTCTGCAAAATCAGGTGCAGCATTTGATAAAGCTTATGTGGATGCCATGGTTGAGGGCCACAAAAAAGTTGCTGCAATGTTAGAAGATGCTTCTAAAAACTGCAAAGACACTGACCTGATGGCTTTTGCTACCAAAACTTTGCCTACCGTTAAAGCTCACTTAGCAAAAATTGAAGCTATCCAAAAAGGTATGAAATAAGATCATGAACTGATCTTTATAAAGAGAGGGACGGGTTGTAATACCTGTCCCTTTTTTGTTTTAGACCTCAGCTCGCACATTAACTCACCCGGTCTGCGCTACGCTGGACCACCCTCTCTGCTACAAGCAGCAAAGAGGGTAAGAACAAGAGCTTTTATAAAACCCTCTCTTCGCTGCGCGAAAAGAGGGTCAGCGAGCGTAGTGATGTTGGGGTGAGTCAGTTATATGGTAGCCTTAAACACACCTTTTGTTACAGATAATTTTAGGTAAGTGCATTATTAACTCATAAATTTACCGGTATGTCAGCACCTATAGTAACCGGCCTTATGGCTTATGGTATGTCGGGCAGGATCTTTCATGCACCGTTCATACACACCAATCCGCATTTTACCTTAAAGGGCATTGTCGAGCGCCACGAAAAAAAGGCGTCAAAATTATACCCGGGAATTACAGAATATAATTCAATAGACGAATTACTGAACGACCAGGAAGTTGAATTGGTGATTGTAAACACACCAAGCAATCTGCACTTTGAGCATGCCATGGCAGCTATGAAAGCCGGCAAGCATGTTTTGTTGGAGAAGCCTGCAGCAGCTACATCAGATGAAGTAAAAAAACTTTTTGCTACAGCGAGAGAATTGGGCCGACATCTCATGGTGTACCAGAACCGCCGTTACGATAGTGGTTTTCTGTCAACAAAAGAAATAATAGAGAGCGGTCGCTTAGGCCAGCTGATAGAGGTTACGTTTAGGATGGATAGGTATAAGGCCGCAGTGGGTGTAAAAGCATTTAAAGAAACCAAAGGTGTACCGGCCGGCGGCTTGGTTTACGATTTGGGAGCGCATTTAATAGATAATACCATCGCCCTTTTTGGCAAACCTTTATCGTTTCATAAAACAACCGGTATTTACCGCGATGGATCTGAGGTACCTGATTATTTTCATTATCACTTCATCTATCCAAATCAATTGAATGTTTATCTTACCTCGGGTTCACAGATAGCAGGCGATACCCCGGGTTTTTGGATAAATGGTACGCTGGGCAGCTTTATTAAAAACCGCACAGATGTTCAGGAGGCTCAGTTAGATGGCGGTATGCTGCCAACAGACCCTGCTTATGGCATCGAGCCGGCAGGTAACGAAGGCAAGCTCACTATCGTAGAAATAGATAATAAAAAGTGCGTGGAGGATGTACCGTCGATAAAAGGTGATTATAATGAAATATTTGAGGCGGTTTATCATACCGTGCGCGAAAACGCGTTATACCCCGTAACAGAGGAACATATTGCCTGGCAAATAGAAATGCTTGAGGCATAACACATACCCAAAATGACGTTAAACAAAATGAAGAAACTTTTATTTTTAGTATTTGCAATTATTGCAGGCTTTTCCTGCTCACAGGCCCAAAATAATCAGCCTGTCCCACCTACTATTGCACCTTACAAGATCATAACCACTAAGGATCAGACAGCAACTTTTGCTGACCTGCCGAAGAACAGACCTGTTATACTGATCTATTTTTCGCCGGATTGTCCTCACTGCCAAAAACTTATCCGCGATATGAAACCGGATATGGACAAGTTTAAAAAGTTTGAGGTGGTAATGGTAACCTTTACAGACATCCGCATGGTGAAAACTTTCGAGAACGATTACGGGCTTAATAAATACCCTAATTTTATACTGGGTACCGAAGGCTATACCTATACCGTACAACGCTACTACCGATTAGTTCATACCCCATTTGTTGCAGTTTATGGCAAAAATGGCAAATTGGTAAAAGCATTTGAAGAGCAGCCGGAAGTGAAAGATATCTTAGCTGTTACTAACAAAATATAATACAAATCGATACAAAATAAAAGCCCGGCTGCAGATGCAGCCGGGCTTTTATTTTATGAGCAATCGAAAATTAACCATTGCCCCCGCCATCATGCGTATGTTCTTCGCGGAAAAGTTCTGCGCTGAAGAAGTCATTATTCATACGGCTGATGTTCATCAAAGTTATTTCTTTAGGGCACACGGCTTCGCAGGCACCGGTATTGGTACAGTTACCAAACCCTTCTTCGTCCATTTGATTAACCATTGCCTGTACACGGCTCCAACGCTCAGGCTGGCCTTGTGGCAATAAACCTAACTGGGTTATCTTAGCCGAGGTGAACAGCATTGCAGACGCATTTTTACATGCCGCAACACAAGCACCACAACCGATACAGGTAGCTGAGTTAAAAGCCTCATCAGCGATTACCTTAGGGATAAGTGTTGAGTTCGCATCTGGCACGCCGCCGGTATTTACCGAGATGAAACCACCAGCCTGCTGGATACGGTCGAACGCCGAACGGTCTGTAGCCAGATCCTTAACAATAGGGAAGGCCGCAGAGCGCCAAGGCTCAATGGTAATGGTTTCGCCATCGCTAAAGCTACGCATGTGCAGCTGGCATGTAGTGATAGCACGTTTTGGACCATGCGGGCGACCGTTGATATACAACGAGCACATACCGCAAATACCTTCGCGGCTATCGTGGTCAAAGTGGATAGGATCTTCCTGTTTCTTGATCAGGCTTTCGTTCACCACATCAAGCATTTCCAGGAATGACATATCCGGCGATATCCCTTCCGCTTTATAGGTTACAAACTTACCGGCCGTTTGTGTATTTTTTTGGCGCCATACTTTCAGCGTCAGGTTCATATTTCCTTGACTCATACCTTTGAGTTTAGTGAGTTGTTGACCATGTTGATTTAGTGAGTGGTTTTAACTACTCTCTATTTAACCAATCAACCATTCTCTTATTTATAAGATCGTTGTGTTAACTTAACATTTTCAAATACCAGCTCTTCTTTGTGCAGCTCTTCTTCCTGGTTTTCACCTTTAAATTCCCAGGCTGCAACAAATGCGTAGTGCTCGTCATCACGCAGGGCTTCACCTTCTTCTGTTTGTGATTCCAAACGGAAGTGGCCACCACATGATTCGCGGCGCATTAAAGCGTCGGTAACCATCAGTTCGCCCAGTTCGATGAAGTCGGCAACGCGGCCGGCACGCTCAAGCGAAAGGTTAAACTCTTCATTTTCACCTACCACTAAAGCATTTTTCCAGAAATCGGCTTTCAGTTCTTTGATCATCGCTTTCGCTTTGGTCAGGCCTTCTTCGGTACGTGCCATACCACAGTACTCCCACATGATGTGGCCAAGCTCGCGGTGATATTCAACAACTGTTTTGGTGCCTTTAAGCGCCAGCATTTTGTTTACGTTATCTATAACATCCTGTTTGGTTTGCGCAAAGGCAGGGTGGTTTTTATCAACCGGTTTCGGGCCGATGGTAGCGAGGTAATCACCTAAAGTGTAAGGGATAACAAAGTAACCATCAGATAAACCCTGCATCAGCGCAGAAGCACCAAGACGGTTTGCACCGTGGTCGCTAAAGTTACACTCGCCAAGGGCGTATAAGCCTTTAACGTTAGTGCTCAGGTTATAATCAACCCAAAGGCCACCCATTGTATAGTGAACCGCAGGGTAGATACGCATTGGCTGTTTGTATGGGTTCTCGTCAGTGATCTGATAGTACATATCAAACAAGTTACCATATTTAGCACGTACGGTATCTTCACCCATACGACTGATTGCATCAGCAAAGTCAAGGTAAACAGCTAAGCCTGATGTACCAACGCCTCGGCCTTCGTCTGACATTTCTTTGGCGTTACGTGAAGCCACATCGCGCGGAACCAGGTTACCGAATGACGGGTATTTACGCTCCAGAAAATAATCGCGGTCTTCTTCTTTAACCTGTGCAGCCGTTATCTCTTTCTTGCGAAGCTTTTCTGCTGTTTCAACAGTTTTTGGTGCCCAAACACGGCCATCGTTACGTAACGACTCAGACATCAGCGTAAGCTTGCTCTGGTGATCGCCGGTAACCGGGATACAGGTTGGGTGGATTTGCGTATAACAAGGGTTAGCAAAGTAAGCACCGCGTTTGTGGGCTCTCCATGCTGCCGTTACGTTTGAACCGATAGCATTTGTTGAAAGGTAGAACACGTTACCGTAACCACCGGTACACAACAATACCGCATGACCAGCATGTGTATCAATATCACCTGTAATTAAGTTACGGGTAACTATACCTTTTGCATGGCCATCTACCATTACCACATCAAGCATTTCGTGGCGGGTATAAACTTTTACCTTGCCCAGGTTTATCTGACGGTTAAGTGCCGAGTAAGCACCTAACAACAATTGCTGACCAGTTTGACCACGGGCGTAGAAAGTACGTGATACTTGCGAACCACCAAATGAACGGTTATCTAATAAACCACCGTATTCGCGGGCAAATGGTACACCTTGCGCAACACACTGGTCAATTATATTTACTGATACCTCGGCCAAACGGTGAACGTTAGCTTCGCGGGCGCGGTAATCGCCACCTTTAATGGTATCATAGAATAAACGGTAAACGCTGTCACCATCATTCTGATAGTTTTTAGCGGCGTTGATACCCCCCTGTGCAGCAATTGAGTGCGCACGGCGCGGGCTATCCTGGAAACAGAAAGCCGTAACATTGTAACCCAGCTCGGCCAATGATGCCGCAGCTGATGCGCCGGCCAAACCGGTACCCACTACAATAACGTTGTATTTACGTTTGTTGGCAGGGTTAACCAGCTTTAAGTTAAATTTATGCTTGCTCCATTTTTCGGCTAATGGCCCCTGCGGAATGTTAGCATTTAAACTCATTTCTTTTTATTTAGATGTAAGAGTTATAATTTCCCTCCTACTATTTTACACTTATTAATTATGCGTCTTGGTTTACGGTTACTATTTAACAAGAGTTAAGTAGTAATAATATATCGGCATAGCGGCAAAAAGCAACGGTATAATAACCGCGAAAAGCCACGTACCAATAAATGACACTATGCCATCGTATTTTTTGTGTACCCAGCCCAACGTTTTAAACGCGCTTTGGAAACCGTGCAGCAGGTGGAATGATACCGCAACCATTGCTATTACATAAAACACCACATACCAAAGGTGGCTAAAGCTCCATTGAATGCGTGAGTGAAGATCTTTTACACGAACGATCTCGACATTATTCTCTGTAGATATTGACCTTTCGAACGTTGCAACTTCAGGTTTGTAGTCAGAAACAGTGGTTACGTTAGTTGCCAGGTTAGTGCGGTACTCTTTAAAACCAAGGGTTTCCTTGTACTTATAAGTGAACCAGAAATCGCCCATGTGGATAACGATGAACAATAAAAGGATAGAGCCTAACAATCCCATGTTTTTTGACGACCATGAAGTTGGCGATTTGGTTTGCACAGCATAACCTACCGGCCTTGCCCTGCGGTTTTTGATGGTAAGGACCAAGGCATACACAGAGTGCAGTACAATAAAGAAGTAAAGGACATATGCGATCACTTCGATAGGCGGAAAATGCGTTAAGAAGTTAGCATAGCTGTTAAATGCAAAACCATCATCGCATTTAAACAGTAACAGGTTACCGCCAACGTGTACGATGAGGAAGGTACATAAAAACAAGCCTGTTAAAGCCATGATAAGCTTTTTTCCCAGCGAAGAGTTAAAGGTTTGTTTAAATTCGCTCATTATAGATCAGATTTATTTTTCCGCAAAAGTATTTATTAAAAGCCAAAGGATATAAATGGTTTCGGCTTAAAACAGGTATAATAACTATTTAGAAACAATCTAAATTTCGTCATCAAAAAGTAAGCTTTAAATGCTTATCCACAGAATAAAGGAAATTGTTAATTTCGCTCATCCTTACACAATGCATATGAAAAGCTATTTTATAATTATGGCAGGCATATTATTCTCAGCCTGCGGTAACGTACCCCAAGTCCATTTAACCCTTACGGACAAAAGTATCAACAGCGGCAAGCTAATGCTAAGCCAGTATAATCAAACAGTCCTGACTAAAAACATTAAAGACGGCACAGGAAAAATTGACGAAGCGCTGGCATCATCCGGATATTACGATGTGGCTGTTACCGATGATGCTAAGTCTCTTAACAACGGGCAAAAGTTTACCCTGTATCTTGAAAACGGCGATTACACAGTAGAGCCGCAACAAAATGCTTACCCAAAAGTAACCTCTACATCAAAAATCCAACAACAGCTTAGCGATTATTACAAACTGGAAGAAAAGATGGCAGGCAAGCTGGACCACAGTATCGATTCGCTGGTAAAATATCTGGATACCCGTGAAGTGAAGGATATGGATAAGAAAGAACGTGCTGAACTTTATACTAAAACTCGAGGACTACAGCACGATCGGCGGGAGATGGAACCGAAGATCTTGATGGCCTATGTAAAAGCAAATCCAAACAGCCTGGCATCGGCACATATTTTGGCCGAGCAATATCTTGACGAATTTGCGCAGGAGTATGCGGATATCTATTCGATGCTTACCGATTCTGCCAAAAACACCGATGATGGCCTTAAGGTAGGTAACAAGGTAGCGGTGCTGGTTAAACTGATACCGGGTTCCGTAGCGGCGGAGATCACCGGGCAAACACCGGATGGAAAACTGTTTGATCGCAAAGCACTAAAAGAGAAATTAGTCTTGGTGGAGTTTTGGAAAAGTGGCAGCGAAGCATCAAACCGCAACCATATCAAAATGAGTAGCGGGCTGATCCTGACACCAGCTGACCGCGAGAAGTTTGCCATCGTCAGTATTTCGTTGGACACAGACAAAACAACATGGTTAAAGAACGCGCCTAAAAACACCGATAAATGGATACAGGTGTCAGACCTTAAAGGTGATGCATCACCCAATGTGGCTAACTGGAAAATAAAGGCCGCGCCCACGTATTTTTTGCTGGATGAGAACTGGCACCTGTTGCAACCCAACATCAACCTTACAGATGTTGACCAGGCAGTACATGATTATTTGAACAAGAAATAAAAAACATTAAACAAAAAGAGACGCGAAGTGTCGCGTCTCTTTTTGTTTAATGTTTTTTGGTAACTATATCCCTTGGGACAAAGTTGTCTACAGCTATGCACCAAATTTTCGCAGAGGAACAAAATGCTACCGAATAGCAGTATTTCAATTGATAAATAACTTATATTTATGTGTAAATACTAATCAGTTATGCTATCTTTTATTTTTTTTGTAATCATTCCAGTTATCCTTTGTATTATCATTTTTGGTAAAATGGACGACAAGAAGACTCTTTTAAATTCTGTTGGCTTGGATTATAAAGCTGACACATATAATGACCTGAAAGAAAAAGAGTTCAATAAAGAGGTAAAAAAAATAATTAAAGAGATGGAGGCTCGTGTTCTAAAAGAAAATCCAAACGGAACAAAATTAGAATTACTGAACAGGATGTGGCAAATAGTTTGTTCTGATGACGACAACTACAATATGAAGTCTCCTGAAGAACAAAAGGTATGGTGGATAGTCACGAGCGCGTATGAAAAAGAAAAAAATAATAAAAGTCTAATTTCGTGAGATATTCAGAATGGTCTAATTACTAAAATAAAAAACACCAAAAGATTTCTACAAAAAAACAAGCCTTTTATCAATCATCTTTAATGATATGGAAGATTAAGCTGGCGCGAATTCCACTCGTATCTACCCATAACGTCCGCTGAAAGCTCATGAAAGCCAATGCTTCCCAAATGCCGTCCAGATACGCTGACGCTTATCTCGCGACAGTTGTAGATTCGATGCCATCCCTTTCGGAGAGCGGATGGGGAGAGGCCCAACATTTATTATATTAGCCAGACCAACAATCTCTACATCATGAAAAAACTGCTTCTGCTATCGCTTACCAGCATTGCTTTACCTGTATTTGCACAGGTTACTCTAAAAACACAGGCTTCAAAAAAAGCAGATGCATTGGAACAAAAAGTGATAGCCTGGCGTCGTGATTTTCATGAGCATCCGGAATTGGGCAACCGTGAAGTACGCACATCTGGCATTATTGCCAAACATTTGCAATCGCTTGGGATAGAGGTGCAAACCGGTGTAGCAACAACCGGTATAGTAGGTTTATTAAAAGGTGGTCATCCCGGCCCTGTGGTGGCTTTACGCGCAGATATGGACGGCCTGCCCGGAACTGAGCGCGTTAACTTGCCGTTTGCATCCAAGGTAAAAACACAATATAACGGACAGGAAGTAGGTGCCATGCATGCCTGTGGCCATGATTCGCACATGGCGATATTGATGGGTGTTGCTGAAATATTATCAGGCATGAAGAAAGACCTGCATGGTACTGTAAAGTTCATATTCCAACCTGCAGAAGAAGGTTCTCCCATTGGAGAAAAGGGGGGTGCCGAGCAAATGGTTAAAGAAGGTGTATTAGATAACCCAAAGGTGGATGCTATTTTTGGTCTGCATATAGCATCGGCGGTTGAGGTGGGTAAATTGACATACCGGCCCGGCGGCACCATGGCCGGCGTAAACGACCTGAAGATAGTAGTGAAGGGCAAATCAGCACATGGTGCTTATCCATGGCAAAGTGTAGACCCTGTTGTGGTATCGGCACAGATCATTAGCTCGCTGCAAAGTATTGTGAGCCGCAATGTAAACGTGACCGAGAATCCCGCTGTGGTAACCATTGGCGCTATCAAAGGCGGTACCCGTTTCAATATCATTCCTGAGTGTGTGGAGATGTTGGGCACCCTGCGTTTCTTTACTCCAGCCGACGAGAAACTGGTAAACGAAAATGTTAAGCGTATTGCCACAAAAACAGCCGAAGCCTTCGGTGCAACTGCCGAAGTTTGGGCTCCCTACAGCAATCATTACCCGGTAACATTTAATAATGTATCGCTTACTCAAAAAATGCTGCCAACCCTACAGGAAACCGCCGGCAAAGGCAATGTTCTACTGGTGCCACCCGTAACAGGTGCCGAAGATTTTAGCTTTTACCAGGAAAAAGTCCCTGGCCTGTTTTTCTTTTTAGGCGGCATGCCCAAAGGCGGCGACAAGCTAACCGCACCATCGCACCATACACCCGATTTTTATATTGATGAAAGTGGCTTTACCCTCGGTGTAAAAACTTTGTGTAATTTAACAATCGATTACATGGCCGGGAAAGGCAAGTAAATCATTTAGGCTTCTATTTCAATGGAGGCAAATCCTATTGACGATGATCTTATTGTGGGTAGCTCCTACGGAGCAAAAACTACTTTGGTTATTTTTTCTACCAAGCGGTAACCCCTAACGGAGTATTTGAAGCACTTAGCCCCACTGTCTTTTAATCCCCGAACTGGTCGATGTTTAGGGACAGTGTAACTTTGATCCAAAATGAAGTAAGCTTTCAGCTTACGCAAGCAGAATGCTTGCATAATGTTAGGTCGAAGCTATAAGCTTCAACCAGTTGAGAGAATTACATTGACAGATAACTTGTCCTGTAAGGACAACCGCTTTGTAGAAAGATTTATGCCATTGCATTTGCTCCGTACGAGCAACCCACAACTGGTTTGTCTTAAATCATACTGCCACCTTTTTATAATCCGCGATACTTAATGTATGGTTACAGAAACTATACTCGTGCTCCTGGTTTGAGCAGATAATAGTCAACCTGCCCGCGCTGTATTGTTCTATCAGGCTCAGGTACCAATCGATACCTTGATTGTCCAGATTTGATGTAGGTTCATCCAGCATTAGCGTGGGGGTATCCGAGCAAAAGGCAAGAGCGAGTTTCAATCTTTGCTTCATCCCTGATGAAAAATAGCGGATCAGCTTGTCACGACTTCCCTGCAGGTTAAGGATATCGGCAACGGCTTGTTTATCCATCCCCGGGCGGTATTTTTTAAACTTAAAATGGAAGTCGATCATCTCGGTCAGCGAGAAATCCTCTATTACTTCTAAATAGGGTGCGGCAAGGCTCAGGTAGTTAAAAACATTCTCCGGCTCAATATCCACATCTGCGTTGCTATATTTTATTTCTCCAGCAGATGGATTAAGGCTCCCGTTAAGTACCTGCAGCAAGGTTGATTTCCCGGATCCGTTAGACCCCAAAATGGCATAACTGTTCTGCTCCTCAAAAGTATAATCAATACCCCTGAAGATCCATTCGCGGTTAAACCGCCGGCCAATATTGTGGAGAGTAATTTTCAATAGTTGATAGTTAATAGTTCATAGTTCATGGTGCGGAGCCGGGCTTTAACTATTTGCTATGAACCATGAACTATCAACTCAAATTACACCGCCCCGAAACCTTTCATGATACCGCGTTGCGAGTTCTGCACAAAGTTGATGATCTCGTCGCGCTCAACGGTTGGGTTAAACTGGGCCTCTATAATGTCAAGGGCTTTGGTGATGTTATATTTCTTAAGGAAGATAATGCGGTAAATCTCCTGGATCTCGTTAATGGTTTCGGCACTGAAACCACGGCGGCGCAAACCTACAGAGTTGATCCCGATATATGATAATGGCTCGCGACCTGCCTTGGTAAACGGCGGTACATCTTTACGTACCAATGAGCCGCCCGATATCATGGCATGTGCACCTATCTCAACAAACTGGTGCACAGCAGAAGTGCCTCCTATAAACGCATAGTCATACACATTGATGTGCCCGGCTAATTGCACTGCGTTAGCAATGATCACATTATCGCCTATAACACAATCGTGCGCTACGTGGGTGTAGGCCATTAACAGGCAGTTATTGCCTATAGTGGTGGTATTTTTATCGAGCGCAGTACCACGGTTTAGGGTTACACATTCGCGGATAACGGTATTATCGCCGATGGTAACCGTGCTGGCTTCACCTTTGTATTTCAGATCCTGCGGTGGTGCAGATACAACAGCACCCGGAAAAATACGGCAGTTTTTACCAATGCGCGCACCATCCATGATCACAGAGTTTGACCCTATCCATGAACCTTCGCCAATTTCCACATCTTTATGGATAGTTACAAAAGGCTCAATCACCACGTTGTCGGCAATTTTTGCCTGTGGGTGTATATATGCTAACGGCTGTATCATGCTTATTATTTGTATTTAACTATTTGTGCCATCAGCTCGGCTTCAACCACAACTTTTTCGCCCACCATACCAATACCTTTCATCTGCGCAATGCCCCTGCGGATAGGTGCTACCAGGTCACAACGGAATATTAACGTATCACCCGGTAAAACCTTATCCTTAAATCTTGCATTTTCAATTTTTAGGAATAATGTCAAATAGTTTTCAGGATCGGGAACGGTGTTGAGCACCAATATGCCGCCTGTTTGTGCCATGGCCTCTATCTGCAAAACACCAGGCATTACCGGTGCACCAGGGAAGTGGCCCACAAAGAATGGCTCGTTCATGGTTACGGCTTTTAAGCCAACCACGTGGGTTTTGGTAAGTTCCAATATCTTATCGATAAGCAGCAACGGTGGGCGGTGCGGCAATATCTCCATGATCTGTACAGTATCATAAACCGGTTTCATGTTAGGGTCGTAAACCTTTACATGTTTGCGGCTGCGTTCTTTCTTAATAAGCGCCTTTATCTTTTTAGCAAAAGCAACGTTGGCTGCATGGCCGGGGCGGGCAGCCATGATATGCCCTTTCAGCGGAACACCTACCAAAGCAAGGTCGCCTATCATATCCAGCAATTTGTGGCGTGCCGGCTCGTTCTGGTGGCGAAGCTCAATGTTGTTCAAAATACCCTGGGGCGCAACGTTGATATCCTTACGGTTAAACAGCTTTGCTAGGTGGTTTAGCTCATCCTGGTCAACATCTTTATCAACTACCACAATGGCATTGTTTAAGTCGCCGCCTTTAATCAGGTCGTGCTTAACCAGCATTTCCAGCTCGTGTAAGAAACAAAAAGTACGGCTGGATGCGATCTCTTTTTTAAACTCCTTTAACGTAGAGATCGTAGCATGCTGGCTGCCCAATACCTGCGAGTTGTAATCAACCATACAGGTAAAGCGGTAATCATCATCTAAAGGCATAGCCACCATATCAACCTTACGATCAGGCTCAGAGTAGTGGATATTATATGGAATATGATAGTACTCGCGGTCGGCATCCTGCTCAACAGTGCCGGTCTCTTCAATGGCGTTAATGAACTGTATAGAACTTCCGTCCATGATAGGCGTTTCCTGCGCGTCCATATCAATCAGCACATTATCTATCTCTAAGCCAACCAAAGCTGCTAATACGTGTTCAACGGTGCTAACACTCGCGCCGTTCTGGGTAAGCGTAGTACCACGCGAGGTATCCGTTACGTTATCGCAATCAGCATCAATTACAGGCTGGCTCGGTAAATCAACACGACGGAATTTATACCCGTGTTTTTCAGGCGCAGGGTTAAAGGTCATGGTAACGTTTTGGCCGGTGTGCAAGCCTACTCCGGAAATGGATACCGGTGCTTTGATAGTTCTTTGTTTTACGTTCATTTTATATTGCTCATTCGTTCATTAGTTCATTAGTTCATTGGTTGGTATACCGATTGAACCTGAATTACTGAACTTCTTTTTTTAACTCTTTTATAATATTCTCCAGTTCGCGTACACGCTGTTCCAGGTCGGGTAATCGCCTGGTATTAACATGTGCTCGCAAATAATCTTTATATGGCAGGTACGGCGAACCGCCCCATTGCTTGCCTTCTTCTTTTACAGAACTATTAACACCGGTTTGTGCACCAAACTGGCTGCCGTCCGCAATAGTCAAATGGCCGGCAAAACCAACCTGGCCGCCAACAACTACCCTTGCCCCAATTTTTGTACTTCCTGATATGCCCGATTGGGCTGCAATAACGGTGTTATTACCCACTTCGGCGTTATGCGCAACCTGTACAAGGTTATCAATTTTAGCTCCTTTGCGAATGATGGTTGAGCCCATCGTAGCTCTGTCAATAGTTGTATTTGAACCAATCTCCACATCATCCTCGATAATTACATTACCTATTTGGGCAATCTTGGTATAACTGCCATCTGCATTAGGTGCAAATCCAAAACCATCACTGCCAATAATGGCTCCCGAGTGGATTGTTACGTTGTTGCCGATAACACAATCAAAATACACCACAACACCCGGGAACAGCGTAACGTTATCACCAAGGGTAACATTATCTGCAATGTAGCAGTTAGGATATATCTTGCAATTGTTACCCAATTTAACATCCTGCCCTATGTAGGCAAAGGCGCCTACGTAAGCGTTCTCGCCAAGTTTAGCTGTTTCGTGAACGAAGCTCGGTTGTTCTATGCCTTCTTTATAAAGTTTAAACGTGTTGTATTTTTCCAGCAAAAGAGTAAACGCACTATAAGCATTCTCAACTCTTATCAAGGTAGCATTAACAGGGGCGGTAAGTTGCTGACTGTTATTTACAATTACGATAGATGCGTTGGTGATATACAAAAAAGGCTCGTACTTGGCGTTTGCCAAAAACGAAAGGGAGCCTAGCTGGGCTTCCTCTATCTTAGCCAATTGATTAACGGCAACTGATTCATCACCTTCAACTGTGCCGTTTAGCAGCATTGCTATATCCTTGGCAGTAAATTGCATCGTACAAAGTTAAATGTTAATACTAAAGCAACAAATTATTAAGTTTTAGCATAGTACGTTTTAAACCAGGTCTTTGGTGTAACACAGTATATGTTTTTTTACTGTTTTTGATAATGCCTCAAGGTTTGAGTTGTCGCTTGCAAGGGTAATATCAATAATGCTGCCGTCTTTTTTCAATATGTGAATACTGCCATCTCCCTTATTATATGCATTGTTCCTGATGCTGTCGGTAAATACAAAATAGGATGCCTCATGCTCGCTGATATTGTATTTCTGCATGGCTTTCTGCGTAAGCTGCTTCACAAAGTTCTCGTCGGGGTTTTCTGAGGTGATATCCGTATGGTACAAACTACGATTGATAAACCTGTTGCAAAGCGTGGATAATACCCAATCGCTGCTACCCTCCCAAATCTTTACGGCGGCCATCACATCGGTATCATCCAGTTTTGCAAATACTTCGAGATGTGCCGGGTTGGCCATAAACTCAGCGCGGTTTATTTCAGTGTCCAGAAAATAGCTTAAAGCTGGTGTAAGCGGGAAACGCGTACCTGCCAAGGCCAACTCTCTGGCGCGACGAAAGATCTTGCAAAGCAATTGCTCGGCAGAGATAACAGTTTTATGCAGGTACACCTGCCAGTACATCAACCTGCGGGCGATTAGGAATTTCTCTATCGAGTAGATGCCCTTTTCCTCAACTACCACCATATCGTTCTTTACGGTAAGCATTTTAATGATACGGACCGAACTGATGACACCTTCTGATACACCTGTAAAAAAGCTATCCCGGTTAAGGTAGTCCATCCTGTCCATATCCAGCTGGCTGCTCACCAGTTGATGCAGGAATTTCTTTGAATATTCGCCCCTGAAGATGCTGATAGCAAGGCTCAGCTTGCCTTCAAACTCTTCGTTCAGCTTGTCCATCAACAGTACAGAAATATCCTCGTGGCTTATCTCCTCAACAATGGTATGCTCCAACGCGTGCGAGAAAGGCCCGTGGCCAATATCATGCAGCAATATGGCGATGATCAACCCTTCTCTTTCTTCTGGGGTAATTTCCTGGCCTTTGCTGCAAAGGGTTTCAATGGCAAGCCCCATCAAATGCATGGCACCCAAAGCATGATGGAAACGCGTATGCAAAGCGCCGGGGTAAACCAGGTGCGTCATGCCTACCTGTTTAATATATCGCAGGCGCTGAAAGTAGGGGTGATCTATAAGGTCGTAAACCAGTTCGGTTGGGATGGTTATAAAACCGTAAACGGGGTCGTTTATAATTTTCTTCTTATTCAAAGGGATACTGTTCTGGCTGCAAAGGTGGGTAAATATGACATAAACAGCACGCTGTATTTGTTAATAAATGTTAATCCTTTACATATTTTTACAACAAAACATACAACCTATAGGTTATAGGGTGGTAAAAATAAAGATATTATGCAGGATACCACAATTTTATGGGCCGACGACGAGATAGATCTGCTTAAACCACATATACTTTTCCTGGGCGAGAAGGGTTACAAAGTAACTACCGTAACCAATGGCAATGACGCCATTGAAGAGTTTAAGAGCAACTATTTTGATCTGGTTTTCCTGGATGAGAATATGCCCGGCCTTACGGGGCTGGAAACGCTTCAGCAAATAAAAAGCATCAATAACGATGTGCCGATAGTATTGATCACCAAGAATGAGGAAGAATACCTGATGGAAGATGCCATCGGTTCAAAAATAGACGACTATCTGATAAAGCCCGTTCACCCAAAGCAGATACTGCTTACCATTAAAAAGCTTACGGAAAACAAACGCCTGGTTACCGAGAAAACCACCATGGCCTACCAGCAGGATTTCCGTACGCTGGGCATGACGCTTAATGATAACCTGAGCTACATCGAATGGGTAGAGGTTTATAAAAAATTAAGTTATTGGGAACTTGAACTTGAAGCCTTACAGGATAGCGGCATGCACGAGATACTTACCCTGCAAAAAGCCGAAGCTAATGTACAGTTCTGCAAGTTTGTAGAGAAAAACTACCTGGGTTGGTTAAAAAATCCGGAGAACGCACCGGTAAACTCACCGCAATTATTCAAGAAATCGGTATTCCCTAAGCTGGATGGTAAAACGCCCGTATTTTTTATCCTGATAGATAACCTGCGTTATGATCAGTTCAGGATCATTAACCCGTTAATATCAGAGTACTTCCGTTTAGAGGAAGAGGATACTTATTACAGTATATTACCGACGGCGACGCAATACGCCCGTAATGCCATTTTCTCGGGCCTGATGCCTTTGGAGATGGAAAGCCGTTACCCAAAAATGTGGCAAAACGATGAGGACGAAGGTGGTAAAAACCTTTATGAAGCCGATTTCCTTGCCGATCACTTGAAAAGGGTAATGCGCCGGGATGTGAAGCATTCGTATCATAAGATCCTGAATATTGATGAAGGCCGCGCACTGAATGAATCGGTTAATAACCTGATGAATAACGAGCTGAACGTGGTAGTTTACAACTTTGTGGATATGCTGAGCCATGCCCGCACAGATATGCAGATGATCCGCGAGCTGGCAAGTGATGACGCGGCATACCGTTCATTAACGCTATCATGGTTTGAGCACTCTCCGCTGTTTGATCTGTTAAAATACTTATCGCAAAAACAGGTGAAAGTGGTGATCACTACTGATCATGGTACCATCCGTGTTAAAAATCCAAGCAAGATCATCGGCGACCGCAATACCAACACCAACCTGCGTTATAAACAAGGCAAAAACCTTAATTTTAACCCTAAAGAAGTGTTTCATATCCGTAACCCGCATGATGCGCAATTGCCAAAGCTGCACGTAAGCTCAAGCTTTGTATTTGCCAAGAGCGACAGCTACTTTGTGTACCCGAACAACTATAATCACTTTGTTAATTTTTATAATGAGACCTTCCAGCATGGGGTATCTCTTTAGAAGAAATGATCATTCCGATTGTAACGTACGGCAATAAATAGGATATTTGGTGCTGAGATGGAAATTCACACTACTACCATTGCCGACCTCGCTGGCGCTGCCGAAAAGGTTTTAACTGCCGCCGGCGATAACCGCATCTTTTTGTTTTACGGAGAGATGGGCGCAGGCAAAACAACATTGATAAAAGCCATTTGCGCAAGCCTCGGCGTTACTGATGATGTAACCAGCCCAACGTTTTCTATCGTGAACGAATACGAAGGGAAGAATGAGCCGGTTTATCACTTTGATTTTTACCGCCTTAAACAGCACAGCGAAGCATTAGATATGGGGTACGAGGAATATTTTTTCTCTGGCAGTTATTGTTTTATTGAGTGGCCCGAGAAAATTGCCGACTTGGTGCCCGATACTTTTACAGGTGTACGCATCCATATTCAGGACAAGCATGAACGCCTCATAACGGTTGAAAACTTTTAGTGTAAATCATAATTTTCGTATCTTCATCAGCCGGAAAAACTAATCAGAGACCATGAGTTCAGGGAAATACAGCGGGTTTACAAGTGTAGCCAGGCAGGCCATGATGCAGCCTCAGGAATCAATGCTCGAAGTAAAGAGCAATAAAAAGCAATTGTATATCGGTATTCCCAAAGAAACATCTTTTCAGGAAAACCGCATTGCATTAACCCCGCTATCTGTAGCCCTGCTGGTAAACAACGGTCATAGTGTTTATCTGGAGAGCAACGCCGGGCAAGCCGCCAACTTTACCGATAATAATTACAGCGAACAAGGTGCCGAGATAGTTTACGATAGCAAAAAAGTTTACGAGGCTGATATCATCATCAAAATTGCTCCCCCAACTTTGGAAGAGATTGAATTGATGAAACCTGGTCAGCTGCTGATCTCTACCCTTCAACTTTCAACCATGAAGGCCGAGAACATGCATGCCCTCATCAAAAAGAAAGTTACCGCGCTTTGCTTTGAGCATTTGGAAGATGAAGGCGGCTCACTTACTGTAGTACGCGCCATGAGCGAGATAGTGGGCGCAACCTCTGTACTTATTGCAGCAGAATACCTCAGCAATATATTTGAAGGCAAAGGCCTTATGCTTGGTGGCATAACAGGTGTGCCCCCTACCGAGATCGTTATTCTTGGTGCGGGTACCGTTGGCGAATATGCCGCGCGCACAGCCATTTCATTAGGTGCCGAGGTAAAAGTATTTGACCCGTCAATTTACAAGCTCCGCCGTTTGCAGAATAACATTGGTACAAGAATATTTACTTCGGTAGTACAGCCTATAGTACTGGAGAAAGCCATTACCACCTGCGATGTAGCCATTGGGGCTATGCGCGCCGACGATGGCCGCAGTCCCTGTATTGTATCAGAAGCTACCGTAAGCCGCATGAAACCCAATTCGGTTATCATTGATGTAAGTATTGACCAGGGCGGTTGTTTTGAAACGTCAGAGGTTACCAACCATACGCATCCGGTTTTCCGCAAGTACGATGTGATACACTATTGTGTGCCTAACATTGCATCCCGCGTAGCGCGTACGGCTACTTATGCGCTCACCAATATTTTTGCGCCCATCCTGCTGGACATTGGCGAGCAGGGCAGCCTTAAAAATGTGATATGGCAAAAGGCAGGCATCCGCAAAGCAGTATACATTTATCAGGGCCAACTCACTAATAAATACATCGGCGAACGTTTTAATATACCGAGTAAAGATCTGGATCTTTTAGTGGTATCAAATCATTAAGCAGAGTGTGTTTTAAATATCAGGAGATCTTGTTTTTGCGCCCTATATACAGATATATAATGGAGCCCAGAAACGGGAAAAATAAGATAACGGCCAGCCACACAAATTTCTGAACGGGGTCTTTAAACGTTGACTTCAGCACATCCATCAGGCAAAACAAAATCAAGCCAAAGTAGGCTACGCCTATCGCCAGGAAGAAGATCATCCAACCGTTGCTGGATGTTTCGGCCAAGATCATATTCAATGTAAGCATTCTTAAAGATACATACTTTGGGCCTACTTAACGCTTCGTTTTTGTACAATATAATATCCCACAAAAAACACAACCACAGCAACAATCAAGCTAACGTAGACATCCTGCGTAAATACGTTTATCTCAAATTTATCGGCCGGCCCCCGCTGGTTTTTTATCATGCTTTTAATGGCGGCCATTGGCTGGGCATAGGGGAACAGGTAAGCGTATTCCCAGTTGTTTGTTGCCAGGATAACGCCGGTTACTGTGGCTATAAAGCCAAGGCCCATAGGTTTTAAAAAATCTGACCAAAGCAGGCTTAGTAAAAATTGTATGGATAATATGCCCAATGCCGATAGCAAAAGCTTGAAGAATACCTGTGCCAGTTCCTTCTCCATATGATATTCACCGAATTTAAGCTCGGGCTTTATTACACCAAGCAGGTTACCAAAACCAATGTTTAGCAAAGTAAACAAGCTCATACACATCGCCAGTAAAAAGAAAGCATAAGCATATTTAGCACCGTAAACTGCCCATCGGGATATAGGCAGGCTGAACAACGTTTTCCAGGTATCGGCCTTGTGCTCTATGTTATTAACAGAATATGCTACAAATATGGTGTAGATAGGCAATAACAAGGTTCCCATACTACCCAGGCTTATCATACTAAATTGGATCCAGAGCATCATGCCGGGTTTATTGGCAAAGCTATTGCTCTTTACATATATGGCTGTAAACGCCAGCAGGGTAATGGCTAATGGCAATATAATAGAACCCCAAAAGCCCAGGGTTTTGCGTGTTTTGTAAAACTCTGACCTGAATGATAGTAGAAATCCTTTCATAAATGCTTAGTTGCTTTTGGTGATATCCAGGAATAATCGCTCCAGGTCTTTGTGCTGTTTATTAATACCGAAAACAGTGATGCCGTTTTGTACCAACAGGTTATTGATGTCGCCTATTTGTTGTTTGGAGACGAAAGGAGTCAATAAATAATCATTTTCTACTTCCGTAATATCGATATGGTTACGCTTAAGCAGGTTGGCAGCATCGGCGCTGTTATCTGTTTCGATATAAATGTGTGGCTGGTTGATATTTTGAAGATCCTGGATTGTTCCCTGGAACATCAATTTACCATTGTTTATGATGCCTACATGGGTGGCCATTTTCTCCACTTCGGATAGTAAGTGGCTTGATACAAATACTGTTTTACCTTCCTTAACAACACGCATCATCAGTTCGTGGATTTCGATAATGCCATTTGGATCGAGGCCGTTGGTGGGTTCATCTAATACTAAAAGTTTAGGGTCGTTCAGTAAAGCAAGTGCGATACCCAGGCGTTGTTTCATACCTAAAGAGTATTGTCCGGCTTTCTTATTGGCCGCGGCTGTTAACTGCACCAGGTTGAGCATGTCATTAACCCGTTTTTCGCCTACCTGCAAAAGCATTGCGCGATTTAAGAGGTTTTCTTTCCCGGTAAGATGTTGGTAAATGGCAGGTTGCTCTATTAGCGAGCCTATTTGTTTGAGTATTTCGATACGGTTGCTTTGCAGATCCTTATCAAAAATTTGAATGCTGCCTTCGCCCGCTTGCAACAGGTTAAGCAGCATTTTTATAGTGGTAGTTTTCCCGGCACCGTTTGGGCCGAGAAACCCGTAAATGCTCCCGGCAGGAACCTCAAGCGATAAAGATCTTACTACTTGCTGGTTGCCAAAGCTAAATGATAAACCCTGGGTACGGATTACCATAGTTTTTCTACAGCAACAGAAGCAACAGTTTTAACAACGCCTAAACCCTTAACAAATAGTGAGGTGGCCTTTACTGCATTGTTGTTTGTTACTGATAGATTTTTTTGTTCAAACTGGTAGCTAACGCCCATTATTATAGCAAACAGTACAGGTGCTAATAAAACGATAAATGGATTTGAGTTTGAAACTAACTTTTTCATGGTGTTGTTGTGATTGATTTACACAACAAAGGAATAAAGTTTTAATTTCCTGCTAAAATCATTTAGACCAACAGGCAGCAATTGTAGATGAACAGGCATAATAACCTACCAACCCGTTCATCGGATTTTTAAGCCTGTTCATCGGCAAAATAGCAATCTATATATAATAGCAGTTTATTAATTACCGCAAAATATTACTTTAGATGCTGTGAAAAAGGGTTGGCAAATATTTTGGCACATCATATCATGGATCTGCATTATCGCATTCTTCGCATCTATTGCGCGGTACAGCGGCAAAATGACGCCTAAATCCATCGCTGTTATATTTGGCCTTTACGGCATTATCAACATCAGCGTATTTTATGTTAACTACCTGGTGCTTATTCCCAATTACCTTAACCGTAAACGGTATAAGCTATTTGCGTTATCAATCATAGCTACACTTGTAGCTTATGGACTGGTTAAATACGGGTTTGGTTTAATTTTCAGAGATATAATCCTTGATCACAACAAAGGTGAGCCGGTAGGTTTCTGGAAATATTTTCTTAACAGCTTTTTCATTACCCTCATTTTTCTGTTCCTGAGTACGGTACTGAAGTTTACAATAGATTGGTTCCTGAACGAGCGTGTACAGCGAGACCTGGAAAATCAACGCCTATCAGCCGAGCTATCGTTTTTAAAATCGCAGATCAATCCGCATTTCTTGTTCAACTCGCTCAATAGCATTTCCTCGCTGGCCTACCAAAAATCTGATACCACACCCGAGGCTATCCTTAAGCTATCAGAAATTATGCGCTATATGCTTTATGAGTGTAACGATAACCGGGTAGATCTAAGTAAGGAACTGAAATACCTGCAAAATTATATCGACCTGCAAAAGATCCGTTTTGGTAACAAGGCGTTTATCAATTTTGAGATTTTTGGACAGGTAACCAATCAGCAGATAGTACCGTTGATGCTGATCTCTTTTATTGAGAATGCCTTTAAGCATGGTATTGCTAATGATGCTCAGCATCCTATCAAAATGCGCATCAATGTTGAAGACGGCCGCCTGTACTTCTTTATCCAGAACAAAAAACACAGCCATAACCGCGATGCCATTGGTGGCATAGGCCTTCCCAACGTACGGCGCCGCCTTGATCTGCTTTACCCGGGCAGATATAATTTAGAAATTCGTGATGAGGCTGATACCTATACTTGTCAATTATCCTTAGTTTTATAGCCATGATCAGATGCCTTGTAGTTGATGATGAGCCTTTGGCCCTGAACATACTGGAAGATTATATATCCAAAGTCCCTTTTCTGCAATTGGTAAAAGCCACTACCAACCCAATTGAGGCACTCACCATGGTGCAGGATGGCGGTATTGACTTGGTTTTTCTGGACGTACAAATGCCCGAACTTACCGGTATCCAGTTCCTTAAAATTGCCAACGGTAAAGCAAAAGTTATTTTAACAACAGCTTACCCGCAGTATGCTTTAGAGGGTTATGAACTGGATGTGGTTGACTACCTGTTAAAACCCATTGCTTTCGACAGGTTCTATAAATCGGCACAAAAGGTGCAAGGGATTATTCAGCCTGCAGCTAAACCGGTTGCTGCCGCCGAGCCGGTACAGCAGGACGATTTTATGAGCGATTTTATCTTTGTTAAAACAGAGCATAAGATCCAGAAGGTATACCTGCACGACATTCTTTTTATTGAGGGACTGAAAGATTATATCTCCATTTTTACGCCAACCGAGCGCATCATTACGTTGCAGAACATGAAAAAGATGGAAGATGCGCTACCCGAGAAACACTTTATCAGGGTGCACAAATCGTACATTGTATCTATTAACAAGATAGATAGCATTGAGCGCAGCCGTATTTTTATCGGCGATAAAACCATCCCGGTGGGCGATACCTACCGCGAAGATTTCTTTAAGATAGTAGACGGGAAGAATATATAAGCTAAACGCAAGGGCATAGAAATTGCTTAGTTTAGCATCGTATGAAAAAACAATACCTGTTACTGCTCATCATTACCACCGTATTTGCTGCCTGCTCAAGCAAGAAGAAGATCGTTAAAACTAACAGTGCCTATGAGGCTACCAATAAGGTTTATACCGACCATGCAGACACCTTGAGCCAAATGCTGTTAACAACAGACCCGGCCATGCTGGTTGATAGTACAGGTAAAGCCATTCCATCAGAGTTTATTGGTACGGTAAATTTTAATCTGCGCAAGCCTAACTATGTAATTATCCATTATACCGCGCAGGATTCGGTGCCTCAAACATTACGTACTTTTACATTGGTAAAGCCACAGGTTAGTGCCCATTATGTGATAGGTAAAGATGGTAAGATCATACACATGCTAAACGACTATATGCGCGCCTGGCACGCAGGTGTGAGCAAATGGGGCAACGTTACGGACATGAATAGCTGCTCGATAGGTATTGAGTTGGATAACAAAGGCAATGAGCCATTTTCCCAGCAACAGATAAATAGTTTATTGTTACTGCTGGCGAAGCTAAAGCACGATTACAACATCCCGACAGCCAACTTTATTGGTCATGCCGATATTGCGCCTGGCCGCAAGCCAGATCCTGGCATTCGCTTTCCGTGGGAGCAGCTGGCGCAAAAGGGCTTTGGTTTTTATTCGGATATGATTATCGTGCCCGCACCGGCAAATTTTGATAGCGCAACAGCACTGCGCCTTATCGGTTATGATACCAGAGACCTACCTGCCGCCATCGCCGCCTTCAAGCGCCATTTTGTACAACGTGAGGATTCGAAAAGGTTTACCCAATTTGATTTGGACGTGCTATATAATGTTTATCAAAAATATTAATCTCGAACGTGATCGGTTTGAGGATAGCAGTAATTTTTCGTAATTCAAGTAACATCCTGTATATTACAGTTTGATCGGATCAGTCCATCACAGTATCTCACGCACAAACCTGATTATGAAATCTTTTAAGGCTTTAACTACAGTTGCGTTTGTTTTGGTTTGTGCTTTTACATCGTGTAAAAAGGATAAAGTTGACAGCGGCAATTCTAAAATATTGCTCGATAGTCAGTTTGATAAAGTTGAAGCTGCCTGGGGAACCGGCGAAAATGAATATTCCAAGCGTACCGTATCGAACGGCTTTTATACGATTGAGAACAAAGATCAGGACTCCTACTATTTTAGCTATACCGACCCCATATTCGGGTTGAATACAGATAACATCGGTATCGAATCACGGCTAAAACTTACTGGTGGGAATCAAAATTACTCTGTATTTGGCGGCATAAGTTATAACTATGTGCCGGGCGATAATGCTTTAGATGTTTTTGGGTTTTATAACAACGGTTCTTTTGAGATATTTCACTACGACGAAAACAACTTTGGAACAGTGTACCATAGCGATAATTCGCCAGCAGTTAAGATAAATGACTTTAACACGCTCCGCATCGAATTGAGAGCGGGCAGTTATCATTATTTTATAAACGGCACCGAGGTGTTTTCCCGCAAAGCGGGCGATGTAAAATTTGACCAGATAGGCATTTATATTGATCCGGCAACTACGGCCACGGTTGATTTTTACAAGGCTTTTAAATTATAAAGCCTACCTTGCATTGTAATGGACGAATTGCTTGCACAATTAAATGAAACATTGGATAACCTGAGCGAAGAGCATGGGGTAGATGTGTTTCTATTGGGTGTGCTTTATGTAATAAGCAAGGTATCGTTTGTTATCATGCTGGCTTTATTGATAAGGAACATGCGCGCCAAAAAGCCATTTACTATGCTGATCCTTTTTGCAGCGCTTTGTTTCAGCATTCCGTACGTTTACTTTATCATCGCAGGCCGGAACATCCATTTCGGTGTCTATATTTTTATCGGGCTTATTTTTATTTACGGTGGATACACTATCCGGAAGAAGATCACTCAGAAAGCGCGCTTGACGGACGTATAGTTATTTTGTCATTGTCCTTATCTGTTAGTGGGCTACACCTTTGTATTGCTCATCACTCACCTGTTCCAACCAATCAACCGGCGAACCATTCTGCTTCTCTTGAATAGCAATGTGGCTCATGGCTGTTGTTGCGGTAGCGCCGTGCCAATGCTTTTCGCCGGGCCAAAACCACACCACATCACCGGGATGGATCTCTTCAATATCACCACCTTCGCGCTGTACCCAACCGCAACCAGCGGTTACAATAAGCGTTTGCCCCAGCGGGTGGGTATGCCACGCCGTACGCGCACCAGGTTCAAAGGTAACCAGCGCCATGGCCACGTTTGATGGCTCGGGCGGGCTGTTCAATGGGTCGATGCGTACTGTGCCGCTAAAATATTCTGAAGGGCCTTTACCGGATGGCTGTGTGCCAATGCGTTTGATTTCCATACGGATTATAACAAGGCTTCTACGATTATTGTTGGCTGCATTTTATCGTTATAATTTAAGGGATGCTGATGATGATTTAACGAAGATGAATTATCGGTTATTTATTAATTAAATAAATCACACTGGGTTTATAGTTAGTAAATAATCAATATGTAACTTAGTGAAAATAAACACGATATGAGCAACGAAGATATACTTAAAAGGCTAAGCCGGAGAAAATTCTTGCGTAATTCGGTAATAGCAGCGGCGGGTTCGGTTTTAATACCGACAGCTTTTGCAAGTTGTAAAAAGAATCACCATGATGACCCTACAAATTATGATGGACAAGGCTTTAATGAGGGGGTAGCTAGTTTCGACCCGGAAACCAACAAGGTGATACTATGGACACGCTACACACCTGCAAACCAGGAAACAGGGCAACCGGAAATATTGCTTGATGTAGCAACAGACAAAGATTTTAAAAGCGTAAACGTAAGCCAGGCTGTAAAGGTTGACAGCAACAGCGATAATACTGTTTACGTTGATGTAAGCAACCTTACATCAAACACTAAGTATTACTACCGTTTTCGCAGCAAGGTGACCGGAGCAGTATCTGTAACCGGCGAAACCAAAACCCTGCCCGCCGCAGGCCAAACAAGTGAAATTAAGATGGCGGTAATTTCATGCGCCAACTTCCAGGCAGGTTTATTCAATGTTTATGGCGCGGTGGCTGAATCTGATGCTGATTTTGTTGTCCACCTTGGCGATTATATCTACGAATACCAGCCCGGTGGCTACGGCACTAACTCCTCAACGGCTACTTTAAACCGCGAACATAAACCGGCGGGCGAGATCATCAAATTGGATGATTACCGACAGCGCTATCGCCAGTACCGCAGTGACGAGCAATTGCAAAAGGCGCACCAGTTAAAGCCTTTTATCTGCGTTTGGGACGATCACGAAGTGGCTAACGATGCTTATAAAGATGGTGCAGAAAACCACCAGCCAAACGAAGGCGATTACAATACCCGTAAAATGAGTGCTATACAAGTTTGGCATGAATATTTGCCGGCCCGTGTAACAGACAATGCAAAAATATACCGCAATTTTGAAATTGCCGGCCTCGTAAATTTAATAATGCTTGATACCCGTATCATTGGCCGCGATAAACAACTAAAGTATGCCGATTACCTGGGTGCAGGCGGTTTAAATACCAATGCGTTTTTAGCTGCCTGGCAAAACCCGCAACGTAGTATACTTGGGCAGGAACAAAAAAGCTGGTTAAGTAATAAACTAAGTACAAGCACCACTAAATGGCAGATATTGGGCAACCAGGTTTTGATGGCAAAAATGTATATGCCTGCCGAGTTACTCCTGACTGTTGCACAGATATCAGACGGAAGTACAGACCCGGCTTTAATTGCACAGTTTAACAAGCAGATCACAGAATTGGTAGTGATCAAAACCAAGTTATTACAAAACGATCCCACACTTACCGCCGCCGAAAAAGCACGCGTTAACACAGTATTACCTTATAACCTGGATGCCTGGGATGGCTACCCTGCCGAACGGGAAGCTGTTTTAGCCGCAGCTAATGGTAAAAAACTTATCTCGATAGCAGGAGATACACACAACGCGTGGCACTCAGATCTGACGGATGTAAGCGGCCGCAGGGCGGGTGCGGAGTTTGCTACGTCATCAGTATCATCTCCTGGTTTCGAGGCAATCTTTGGTGCGAATCCTGCAACTGTTATCGGGTTTGAGCAAGCAATAGCTCTATTGATAAACGACCTGCATTACCTTGATGCATCAAGGCGGGGCTACGTAATGGCGTCATTTACAGCAAGCGACGCAAAATCAGAGTGGAGATACGTGGGATCTCTCACTACTAAAAATACTGCAACGGTCACCGGCAAAACCGCTACCGAAGTTTAACAAAATAAATTGATAACATAAGCCCCGGAACATGATGCTTCGGGGCTTTTTTTGTTTATGAATGGATTTATCTAATTTCGGGATAACCATTATTTAATTATGACAGCAAAAGAAGTCTTAGACCAGCTTGGAGCGCGCGGGAACGAGAAAGTTCGCGCCCACAACAAAAAATTCGGCGCAGGAGACAATCAGTTTGGTGTAAAAATGGGCGATATCCGTGCCATTGCCAACAAGATAAAAACCGATCATGAATTGGGCAAAGCTCTTTGGCAAACCGGCAATGTAGAGGCTCGTTTTGTTGCCGCACTGATCATGAAGCCGAAAGAATTATCAGCAGATGAGTTAACCGCAATGGCCAAATCTGAGCAGTTTCCACACGTCATAGACTGGCTGTCTTCCTACATCATCAAAGAGCATCCGCGAAAAGAAGAATTGCGTCAACAATGGATGGAAACAGGTATTACCGGCATGCCTGCCCGCCTAGCCTGGAGCCTCACCAGCGGGCGTATAAATCGCGCGCCCGAAGGTATTGATATATCTGCCATCCTTGACCGCATCGAAGCCGAAATGCCAATTGCAGCCCCTGAGGTACAATGGACAATGAACACCGCTCTCGCTCAAATAGGAATTAACCATCCTCAATACAGAGAGCGTGCTTTGGAAATAGGCGAACGCCTCGGCATATACCGCGATTATCCTGTATCTAAAGGCTGTACCTCTCCATTTGCCCCTATCTGGATAAATGAGATGGTGAGCAGACAGAAGTAAAGCTAATGTCAATAAAGTAAACGATGGTTCTTTGGGGCTGCAGGAAAAGCTAACTTGCATCAAATCTTCTACTCCATGAAAGACCTGAAAAGCCTTTTAAACGTCCGTTATCCTATTGTACAGGCACCAATGCTGGGTGTTACTACGCCGGCTATGGTTGCATCGGTTTCTAACGCAGGAGCCCTGGGTTCGTTACCCGTAGGCGGCTTGTCACCCGACAGAACCCGCGAACTTATTCGTGCCACCAAAGCATTAACCACCCAACCTTTTGCCGTTAACCTGTTTGCGCACGAGCCGGCCAAAGAAGTAAACGAGGATGAAATAGCGACCATGCAGGATTTTCTGGCAGAGCTATGCCTTGAGTTTGATATCTCTTTTGAAAAACAAAACCCTGCTAACTTTAAATTTTATTATTATGAAGACCTGGTAAATGTTTTACTGGAAGAAAACATCCCTGTAGTAAGCTACACCTTCGGGCAGTTGAAGCCCGAGGTTATTCATGCTTTTAAAGCTAAAGGAACCGTGCTTGCCGGTACCGCCACCAGCGTAGCCGAAGCAAAGCTACTGGCGCAGGATGGCAGCGATATTATCACTGTACAAGGCATTGAAGCAGGCGGCCATCGCGGGAGCTTTTTGGATAATGAGCCGTTACCGCAAGTGGGGTTATCAGCGTTGCTGCCACAAGTGGCTGATGCGGTAGATGTGCCTTTGCTTGCGGCAGGTGGTATTTATAACCAGCATACGGTTATGGCGGCCTTTGCACTCGGTGCATCCGGCGTGCAGGTGGGCAGCTTGTTTATTGCCGCCGATGAAAGTGCTGCAAGTGAAGCTTACAAAACGCCGTGCTAAACGCTAAAGATGCCTCAACCCAACTCACCCGCGCCTTCTCGGGCAGGTGGGCGCGCGGCATCCAAAATGAGTTTATGAAACGCATGGATGCTAAAGGAATCTACATCCCATACTACACTCTCCAAAACCAGCTAATGAGTTTGATCCGTGCTTATGCGCAAAAGAACAATATCAAAGATTTTATAGCCTTATGGACAGGACAAGCCGCGGGCAACAGCAAGCGTGCGTCGACAGAAGAAATTATTAAGGGGTTGATAGCGATGTTGTAAAAGCAAAAAGCCTCAGATATTTAGTCTGAGGCTTTTTTAATGAAGACTTTTTACGGATTCATCCTATTAAAATATTCTGCTATAGTGGCGTTGTTAGCTTCGGCTCTTGCTTCGCTGGTGCCGAAGGTTAGTTCGGTTTTTCCGGCTTTTAGCTGCTCAAAAATATGCTCCACAAATTCACTTACTGAGGGATGCTGATCATGCAGGCCTTTGCCGCCCAAGTCGGTATTAAGTGCCGGTGGGATGATCTCGATAACTTCCGTACCGCTATCCTTTAACTGATGCCTTAGCGATAACGTGAACGAACGCAGAAAGGCCTTTGTGCCACAATACACCGGCACTTTCGAAAACGGTACAAACGCCAATCCCGACGTAACATTCATGATGGTGTTTAAGCTTTGTAAACCCAGGAACAGGTTGGTTAAATGCAGCGGTGCAGTAATGTTGATCTCAATTTCCTGACTTGCCTTTTCGTTAAAATCATCAGCCTCACATCCATCCAGTTTTGGATGCCCGCGTTGTTCACCAACACGTTAGTATCGGGGTGATTGGCTTTTACCCAGTCAAAAAGTTCAGTACGATCGGCTGGGTTGGCCAGGTCGCAAACTTTAGTGATAACTTGCGGAAACTTGGCCGCAACTTCTTTTAAAGCCGACTCGCGCCTGCCACAGATAATAACCGTATTACCTTCTTTTATAAAACGTTCTGTAAGCCCTAAACCAATGCCGGTTGCGCCGCCGGTTATCAGGATCTTGTTATTGCTTAAATTCATGGTGATGTGTTTTAATTACGCCACAAATCTACGCCAAACTAACCGATTTAAACTTCGACAGATACTGTTTGCTTTGTTTCAGCGCCTCATAAACATCAATTGCCGATTTATCCAATTCTATCACCAGCCATTCTACTTTATCAGAACAGGCCTCTATAATTGATGGCACATCTAAGGCTCCCCGCCCAACCGGCGACATCGGGTCGGGTTCATCTTTAATCAGCTTCTCGTTAAATACTGCAGGGCCATCTTTAATGTGGATAAGCTGTACCCTGTTTTTCAGTTTC
>JAESTD010000205.1 GCA_016763755.1 Mucilaginibacter sp. | reverse complement strand
TTATAACAAGCAATATTTTTTAACTCCTGTAAAATGCTTCAGATCTTATGCCGGTATGTGGATGGTTAAAGCAAACGCCGTTAAAACCATGCAACACAACACCGGGCAAGCAATGCAGGTAACCATCATCAAACATACCCGCGACCCCGAAATGCTATCAAACGACGATGAACTGCTGCTAACTTTTTTGGGCGAAACGAATGCTTATTACGGCTACGACAAACCGTTAAAACCTACTGCTTCACAAACCCTAACATTTAATTTTAAGGCCCCTGTGAAACCGGGTAAGTATAGGGCCGTATTCTCCATCCGTAAAAAGGGAATGTTCTTTTTGGAGTTCAATAGTCTTTTGTACAACCTCGAGGTAAAATAAAAAAAGGCTCCCGATGTATCGGGAGCCTTTTTGTTTGTTATCTGCCAGCGGTGCGTTTGCCCATCTGGTAGTCGTACGGTGCTTTTAGCCCCAACAGGTTCTCTACAAAATAATCCCATCGGCGGCGCATCATGTATGGCGAGTAAGCACCATAACCGTGCGCGCTGTTCGGGAATATCACCAGATCAAAGCTTTTGTTGGCTTTCTCCAGTGCCTCAACAACCAGCAGGGTATTGTACGGCGGCACGTTATCATCCATCATACCGTGGGCAAGCATCAGTTTGCCTTTTAGGTTTTTAGCCCAGTTTTGGTTTGCCTGTGCATCATAGTCTGAGTTTTCAACCAGTCCGTTGTAGCGCTCGCCCCAATCATCCTCGTAATTGCGGTTTTCGTGATTGCCTGATTCGGAAATACCCACCTTAAAGAAATCGGGATAACGGAACATAGCCGCAGCGGTTGCGAAACCACCACCCGAGTGTCCCCAGATACCTACTTTAGCGGTATCAATAGGATATTTGGTGGCTAATTGTTTGATAGCCGTTATCTGATCTGGCAGGGTATTCTCGGCCATATTGCCGTAACTCATATCATGGAAGCTCTTTGATCGCAGGGGATTGCTTGTGCCTTCTATAGCTACTACGATAAAACCCAACTCGGCCAGAGCCTGGTTATCACCTCTCGAAGCAAAAAACGACCAACTACCTATACTGCCGCCCTGCGGACCAGGATAAATGTAATCTATCAGCGGATATTTTTTGCCTGCATCCATCTTGGTTGGTGTGAATATCAGACCGTAAATATCTGTAGAACCATCATGCGCTTTTACTTTTACAGGGATAGGCGCTTTCCAACCGGCAGCCGTTAAACGTGATACATCTGCTTTCTCCAGCGTAGCCAGTAAAGCACCTTTTGTATCGCGTAAAACACTTACCGGCGGCACATCAGGCTGTGAATAGGTATCTACTACGTATTTATCATCGGGTGAGAATGACACAGTATGGTTACCCGCCTCGGGCGTAAGTAAGGTTAAGCCTTTGCCATTGAACCCGATTTTGTACAGGTGCGCAAAATATGGGTTTCCCGGCTCACGGCCATCTGCCATAAAGTATAGCGTGCGGGTTTTCTCGTCAACCTTAAGCAGTTTGGTTACTACCCAGTTACCTTTTGTGATTTGATTTTTAACCTTGCCGGTTGTAGCATCGTGAAGATAAAGGTGCCCCCAGTTATCGCGTTCAGAGAACCAGATGATCTCTTTTGTTGCAGGAAGGTATCGCCAATTAATAGCGTCCCAGCCCGATTCATATTGCGTTTTAACGGTTTCTTCAAATACTTCACGTACGGCACCGGTCTGCGCATTGGCAATCCGGAATTTCTCGTTCTTATGATCGCGTGAGGTGGATACAAATGCAAACTCAGTACCATCAGCTTTCCAGTCGGCGTCATCAAAGCTGCCGCTGCTGGCAATATCATCACTCAGCGTAGCGCGGTGCGGGTCTGGTGCAATATTAAAGCGGATAATTTTAGGATTTTCAACGTCAATGATCACACGCTGGATCGTAGTAATATCCTTATCGCCCGGCAAGGGATATTTCCAGGCATGCAGGGTTGGTTTACCCACATTGGTGGTCACCAAATACATATCGCTGGATTTACGCTCGTCCTGCTGAAAGGTAGCTATCTTTTTTGAATCAGGCGACCATGAAACTATCGGGCGATCGCTGTGTGTCCATCCGGCATTATCGGTTGCATAGCCGAAATCCTTGACACCATCATTGGTTAATTGGGTGGTAGCATTGGTGGCAATATCGCGTACCCAAAGGTTATAATCTTTTATAAAAACAGCCTTTTTGCCATCAGGTGATACTACTTCGTTGCCACCGCTGCGCGCGGCCCTGCCGGTAAGTTGGGCGGCTTTGCCGTTTGGGGCTTTTGTAGTATCAGCCATTACCTGATTGGCTTGTGCATCATACATCCATTTTTTTCCATCGGCGTTAAAAGTGATGTATTTGCCATCCGCACTATAGTTGATAGTGATAAATGGCAGCTTATCTGCAGTGTAGGTTGTTCCGGCAGCTGATGATAAAGCCGAAGCTAATTTCGTTGCGTCAAAAGCAGGTGTCTTACTTTTCTTAACCGGATCTACCAGGTAAAATTCAGCGCCTTGCGGTGCAGTTACACGGTACCAGAATTTACCGTTTGGCAGCCAATTGGGCGTTACGTTAGCCCTGTAAACAAGCGGCGAAGTATTGTAGCTCAAAAAAGCCTCGGCACGCTCGTAATCTTTAGCGGTTAGGGTACCGCCCTGCTGCGCATTTGCGCTTACACCAAGGGCAATAGCAGCAGCTGTAAATAAAAACTTGTTCATTAAAGGTCAGTTTAGTTAAACGCAGCAAATTAAGGTAAAATCTTGTGTATTATAATTTGCACGCGGTATAATGATTGTTACATAGCTACATACAAAAAAACCGGCCCTCGTAAAGGCCGGTCTTTTATCATAGGTAGATAGCAGGGTATTAAAATTTATAGCTTATAGATAAGCGGTAGTTACGCGGTGCATCAGCCTGATAGTAATAGGCGCTCAAGTATGAGTAATAAGAACCGCTGTAAGTGTATTTATCCAATACGTTGAAAACGTTACCGGTGATACGCATTTTAGCTCCTTCCCAAAATAAACCTGCGTCCATTTTAAAGTAGTTTGGCAGGGTTAACAAGCCTGGCGTCCAGGTATCGGTATGGCGGCCGGCAAGGTAGCTACCGCCTAATGATAAACCTGTACCTTTTAACGCACCGCCACGCAGTTTATATGATAACCACGCGTTAGCTACATGTTTAGCATAACCCGGAGTAAAATCACCAACTTTAATGCCTGTTACTCTTGATACCGCGCTGTCAACTTTGCTCACTTTTGAATCGGTAAGGGCGTAGTTGGCAACAAGGTCAAGGCCCGGAGCTAATTCACCTCTCAAGTCAAACTCAATGCCTTGTGCTCTTCTTTGTCCAAACACAATGCTGATGTTTGAGTTTGCAGGTGCATTAGGGTCCGCAGCAAGCTCATTGTTTTTAAGGATGCGGTACGCGGCAACAGTAGTATTCCATTTACCATCAGCCCAGTCTCTTTTAAAACCAAACTCGAGGTTGTTACCGGTGATAGGTTTTACTGTACCAACGCTAACACGACCAGCTTGTGGTGTAAATGCCTGGTCATATAAACCGTAGAACGATGTCTGGTCGTCAACAGATACGCTTAGACCCACACGTGGTGAAAATTTCTTAGCAGATGCTGTTGTACCAAAATCTGTTTGAGTAGTGTAGGTGTAACGGCCTGCAAGCGTTAATCTCAGTTTATTATCCAGGAAACCTAATTCGTCCTGTACGTATAAGCTGGTGTAACGCGAGTTGATCAAACCGAAACCTGCTGCAGCCCGTGCTTCAAGGTTTAAAGTACGGTCAAAAACAGGGTAACCGTTTGCAGGATCATTTAAACGCGTGTTTTCTGCATAAGGGTTAAACGGCTCGGCTGGGGTATCAAGTGATTTTGTCTGGGCATAATCGGCAACATATTTTTTATCTGCCATATCAATACCACCTAAAATTTTGTGTACCACATCGCCGGTATTTACTTTACCGTTAACAAACGCCTGCACTAACGACATATCGCTCACCGCTTCCCAGATGCCTGCGTTACGGATGTAGCTGCCATCAGCATTTACCGCATCAGCCCACATTGATGTACCTAATTGCGAGTAGTGGTATTTAGCCGCCTGGGCAGTTAGTTTCCAGTTATCAGTTAACTGGTGTTGCAGATTCAAAGTAAAGCTGTGATCGTTGATGTTAGTTGGCGGCAAGCCAGCAGGCAATTGCGAAAAGCTTTGCGGGAACACACCATAACCCTTAGGGCTAAATATGTAGTACGAACCAACGTCAGACATGTGGGCACGCTGATAGTTGTATTCTGCAGTTAATTTTGTTTTATCATCTATCTGATAAGAGATTACCGGTGCAATAGCATAACGGTCATTAAACTCGTTTTGGCGGAACGAACCTTTATTTTGGGCAGCAAGGTTTAAACGGAAAAGTACTTTACCGTCTTTGCTCAGTTTGCCATCAAGGTCT
>JAESTD010000204.1 GCA_016763755.1 Mucilaginibacter sp. | reverse complement strand
TCTTGAAGCCCCTCTCCCTCGGAGAGGGGTTGGGGGAGAGGTTTAATGCAAAGGTATTAATTAAATGGCTTTTAAGCCCCCTCTAAATCTCACCCGAAAGGGGAGACTTTAAAAAAAATGTCATTTCGAACGAGGTACGATGAGCTCCACTACGTTTCGGTTCTCCTCGCTGTCGCTCGTTCGAAATGACAATAATGTATTTAATAAAAAAACCTTTCCTTTCAGGGAAGGATTTGGGTGGGGCTAATACCTGTCGTCTAAATCCAGGTCGTCATCATCATCCGGCTCAAGATTAAACAGGCTGTTGAACATATCTGAGAACGCGAAGCCGTTATCAAGGAAACCTTTGTTTAGTTGCGAGAATTCGGCCAGACCGTGCAGCACAAACTCCATCAGTAATAGCTGCTGGTTTTCGCTCAAACGCGGGTGGAAGGTTTTAACCAGGTTTTTCAGTCCCGGAACGGCATTCAATAGCTTTTTGTATTCGGCTAAAGGCAGGTCGTCAATTAAAGAAACGGTGTTGCCATCGCCAAACCAGTTTACTATTTCGGCGTAAGGGTTTGGTGCTTTTGATTTTTTAGCTTTTTCAGGGTCGGGGAAGAACTGCAGCATCAGGCTTTTAACCGCTTTGCCGATAAGGATATTGGCCACTTTGCCGGGACCTTCCAGTTCCCCTTCGTAAACCAGTTCGATTTTGCCGGTGATGGCCGGGATAACACCAAGGAAATCAGAGATGCGCACAAAGGTTGATTTCTCACCATTGATGATCATACGGCGCTCTGCATTGCTAATGAGGTTCTCGTATGATGCTATGGTTAAACGCGCCGATACGCCCGATTTTTTATCGATGTACTCTGATGCACGCGCTTCAAAAGCGATTTGCTCAACAAGATCTTTCACCAGGCCATCGGCCTCAACGGTGGTGCGTTGCTCAGGGGTAAGCAATGCTTCTTGCTGGGTTATCTTGCGAGAGATCTCGATGGTTCGTGGGTAGTGTGTCAAGATCTGGCTCTCGATACGGTCTTTCAACGGCGTTACGATAGACCCACGGTTGGTATAATCCTCTGGGTTGGCAGTAAATACAAACTCGATATCCAAAGGCAAACGCAGTTTAAATCCACGTATCTGAATATCGCGCTCCTGAAGGATATTAAACAGCGATACCTGGATACGTGCCTGCAGATCGGGTAATTCGTTGATCACAAAAATGCCCCTGTGTGCACGCGGTATTAACCCGAAATGGATAACACGCTCGTCGCTGTAAGTTAATTTCATGGTGGCCGCTTTGATAGGGTCAACATCGCCTATCAGGTCGGCAACGGTAACATCGGGGGTAGCCAGCTTTTCGGTGTAACGCTCGCTGCGGTGCAGCCAGGCTATCGGGGTAGCATCTTTATGCTTCTCCACCGTTTCGTGACCATACCAGGAGATAGGAGCCAAGGGATCATCAAACAATTCTGATCCTTCAATATAGGGTATGAACTCATCCAACAAGTTTACCAGCAAGCGGGCAATACGCGTTTTGGCCTGGCCGCGTAAGCCAAGCAGTAATATGTTATGGCGGGATAAGATGGCAGTCTGCAGATCGGGGATAACGGTATCCTCAAAACCAACAATGCCTTCAAAGCCGCCTTCTTTCTTTTTTAGTTGTGTAATTAAGTTTGCCCTCAATTCATCCTTTACCGAACGGCTCACATAGCCCGATTCTTTTAGCTGACCAAGGGTTTTTATTTCGTTGTAGTTCATTTGTTCAATGGTTCAATTGTTCATTGGTATCTGCGGGCACATCATCTGCATATTTGCAATTTGCACATCTGCATATCAACGTACGGTCCTTCTTCTGTTTTTAATGTAGTCCTCAAAAATATATTCGCCTAGACCGTTGAGCGAGCTGTAGAATGCCCGGCCACCATTGGTTTCCGTAAATTTGCGTACAAATTGCTGCAAATAAGGATCTTTAGCTATCATAAATGTGGTGATAGGTATTTTTAAGCGCTTGCATTGCGCCGCCATATTCAGTGTTTTGTTTACCACTTTTCTATCCAAACCTATGCTGTTCTTGTAATAACGGGTGCCTTCCTTTAAACAGGTAGGTTTGCCGTCGGTAATCATAAAGATCTGTTTGTTATGCGTTTTACGGCGGCGAAGCATATCTGTAGCCAGCTCAAGTCCGGCGTATGTATTGGTGTGATATGGCCCAACCTGCAGGTATGGCAGATCCTGAAGCGTGATGGGCCAGGCATCGTTACCAAATACCACAATATCTAAAGTATCTTTAGGATATTTAGTGCGGATCAATTCGGCAAGTGCCATCGCTACCTTTTTGGCAGGTGTTATTCTATCTTCGCCGTAAAGGATCATAGAGTGCGAAATATCGATCATCAACACCGTAGAGGTTAAGGTTTTGTAGTCCATTTCCTCTACTTCGAGGTCGCGCTCGGTCATCATAAAATCGCCGCCAATACCGTGGTTCACCTGGGCGTTGTGGATAGACTGTGTCATGTCTATCTGGTCCAGGCTGTCGCCAAACTCAAACTCGCGGCGCTCGGCATTGCGCTCGTCACCCTGCCCGCTTTGCGGCGAGCGGTGATTACCCTTACCCGATTTCTTTAGCTTACCAAAGATCTCTTCAAGTGCTGATTGCCTGATGCTTTGCTCGGCTTTAGCGGTGATGCTAAAACTACCGTCCTGTTTATTTTCGTCGAGATATCCTTTTTGCTTCAGTTCGTCAATAAAATCGCCCATGCCGTATTCGTCATTGGTGATATTGTATTGCTTATCCAATTCGTTAAGCCATGCCAAAGCCTCACCGGCGTCTCCGGCGGTGTAGTTAAGCAATTCAAGAAATAATTTTAGCAATTCGTCAAATCCGCCTTTGGGGATCTGTTTTGGTATAAATTTAGAAAACCCAAAACCACGCATAGTTTACCCTTTCTGTTATAAAGTAACGGATTTTTGATCTTAAAAGTTTAAGATTTGGCGCCTTACAAGAGAATTGTTAACCTGCTATGACATTTGCAGGGATTAACTTTCGCGAATAGCCATTATTTCGTCGCGCACATAAATAGGGTTTGCACCGCGCTTACTTGCAACAAACGAACCTATGGCACAAGCTTCTACTAAAACTTTTTGCATCGGTTTCTTTTCTATCATGCCTTCAATAAAGGTTGCCAGGAAAGCGTCGCCGGCACCCACGGTATCGGCTACATCAATCTTAAAGCCCGGATGTTCATAAAACTCATGATCGTGCCATACTATCGCACCATTTTCGCCTTTGGTAACGCAGATGGTTTGTGTGTGGTATGTTTTCTGAAACTCAACAATTTTATCCTTCAAATGCCCATTGCTGCCATGGATAAGCAATTCCGCCTCTTCTTCGTTCATTTTTATTACGTCTGCCCTGGCGGCCAAAAGCTCAATGTTCTCTAACGTATAGTGCGGGTGGCGCAGGTTTACATCAAATACCTTTAAAGCCTGTGTTTCCTCAAGCATGTTCAGTAAAGTATCGCGGGTTGTTTTACTGCGACTTGCCAAACTGCCGTAAACCACTATAGAAGCACCTTTGGCTTCTTCTATCAGGTTTTTATCCAACTGGATGTTATCCCATGAAACAGGCTCGGGGATAATGTAGGTTGCCTGGTTTTTTTCATCCAGCTCAACTGTTACCTCGCAGGTAGGCAGCGTGTTGTCTTTTTGGATGAGGTTTGAATATAACTTGCTGTCGCGTAGGAACGAGATCAATTCCTTACCCGACTCATCTTTACCAACGCGACTGGCAAAGCAAACATTAACATGTTGTTGCACCAGGTGCCTGGCTACATTCATCGGGGCACCACCGGCCTTTTTTTCGTCATCAAAGGCGTCCCATAAAACCTCGCCAAAACATAATACCTTATCTTTCATAGTTGTGTTGATCGGAATGGGTGTAAAGCTAACAAGGATTTGCTGTTTGCAATGTTAAATTTAGAATAAGTGTGTTAATCATTTTTTAACATTTGTTTAAATTGTCGGTTGAACAGTTCCTTTTGATACGCGATAGATTAATTTGTTAATGCTTATTATTAACCGGCAAATGGCTTATATTTAGGGTATGAAGAAACTGATTTTATCGTTTTTGTTACTTACTTTATCATGCTGCTGCTTTGCACAGGATAAACAAGCCATAGCTAAAGTAATGCACCAACAACAGATTGACTGGAGCAACGGCGACCTTGACGGCTTTATGCAAAGCTACTGGAAGTCAGACTCGTTGGTGTTTATTGGCAAGCGCGGACCCACTTACGGATGGCAGCAGGCTTTAGATAATTACAAGAAAGGATACCCCGATAAAACAGCCATGGGCAAGCTCTCCTTTAGGCTGGATAAGATAGAGTTGCTAAGCAAGGCCGATGCCTTTGTGATGGGCGCCTGGAGCCTTGCCCGCGAAAAAGACACTCCCGGCGGTTATTTTACCCTTTGGTTTAAAAAGATAAACGGCAAATGGGTAATAGTTTGTGACCATACAAGTTGAGGCGGTTTTAAATCTGGATTTTCGGAATCAAAAGATTTACTGGATTGCAATGCATCCAAACCAGGCATTGGTTACAGTGAGATTATTATGAGAAATCGTCGAGTGCGAGCTTTATCCCCAAGATTTTCATTAATTTTTCTTTAGTGTCTGTCGAAAGGTCTTGCTGGTGTTTAAAAAATAAGTCCAGGTTTTCACCAGCCTTTAAGGTTGATGCTAATTGCTCTACAGACAAATCAAACTCTTTCATCCTATAATGTATGGCATCTTTATAGGATAGTTTCGATAAGTCAATGTTCTGTTCTTCGTAACTTTTTATTTGTTGCAATAGTAAAAACAGGGCTTGATTATCAGCCGAAGGCCCCTCGTCAAAAAGTGATTCAAATTGTTGCAAGCCATTTATATACTCAACTTCGTTTGTAAAATCTGCATAGTTTGCAGTATTTACATTCTGGGGAACTTGCAATTTAATTTCACTTTCATTGGCCGTTTCTTCTGTTTTAATATATTCATCACTAAATATTTCTGGTATAGCTTTTACAACAGATACAATTTTAACTAATTGTGAATCCGGCTTTTGTTCAAGAGACTTTTGCCGCTGTTCATTTTCCAGGGAAATTAACTCGCCCTTTGTTCCCGCCCATTCTATATAACCAGCCGAAGTGGATAACCTAAATTTAAATTTGACTGCAAATTTTCCTGTTCCGGGATAGCTAACCATTATAAAGTTGTCATACTGAATGGCTCTTTTATCAAAAAGATTGTTTTTTAACCCGATTTCCTTTAACCAAAGCTTGTAAGGCGTATCCGCTTCCGGAATGCGGTCTATAACTGCTTTTATTTTAGACAGTCCAACTAAATTCATAAAACTTATAATGATTGTGATAAGAGTAAGTTGTTTTTAAATTTAATATGCTTGCATAGTATTGCCGTTCAAAATAGGAAATGGCTAAGAAAAACAAAACAGACGTAATTTGCTAATTAGTTAATAATGGTAGTATTCACGGGTACGATGACAGTTACTGCAGCCCGTTAAGTTCATTATTCATTTTTACATCCAACTTACACAGGCCTTCCTTCGGCCAATGCTTTGTTAGCACGTTTTATCGCTACGCCTTCTTTCCAATCCATGTAGCGGCTTTTGAAGCTTTTCTTCATCAGGTCATCAAACTTGCGCTGAATGGTGAGGTTGTACAGGCTCTGTGCCTTTATAGCCCATGATTTATCCCAGGCACGTAAGCTGAGCGAATAGGAGCCATCCAGGTATTTCATCCAGTGCCAGTAGCCTGTTGGCATAAAAAGAGTGTCGCCATGTTCAAGGTAAGCCTCGGTGCCGGGGATGCCATTGAGCGACGGATATTTTTCTATGTCAGGCTTTAACACGTCATAATCTTCAAGCGCGTAGGTAGCATTTGGCAGGCAATACAGGCGCTCTTTCCACTTGTTTTCAAACAAAATCACATGCTTGCGCCCACCAAAGTGGGTGTGGAAGATATGAGGAAGATCGATATCGTAATGTAAAAATGTTTCCGAGTTTGAGCCACCGAAGAACATGGCCGGCATGCTTTCTATGAAGCCACCCATCAGGTCTTTAGGGATCATAATATCGTTCAGCAGTTGCGGTGCCTGTTTAAATATATTGAAAAAAAAGATGCGCAGTTCGGTAGGTTGCGAGCGGATAAGATCAATGTACTCATCAAAAGGCATCTCAGCTGCTGATGAGTTGATAGGCTTTGCAGGGTCGGCCTTTGAGTTATCATACAATGGCACCACTTTGTTGCCAACCACGCTTTTTAAGTATTCCGGCGTCCACTTTTCGCGGGCTGCCCAGGTATTGGTGAGGCCTTTGATGATCAGCGGACGACGGGGTTTCAGATAATTTTGTTTGAAATCTTCGGCGCTGATGGTATCAACGGTATCAATTGGGGATAGTTTAAAGCTCATAAGGGTGGCATTAAAGGGATGTTAGGTCAAAGGTCGCACTTTATCCCAATCTGCCAAATAACGGAGTTAATTGTTGGATTTGAGTTAAGCGGGTGTTAAGTTTTGGCCTCTCCCCAAACCCCTCTCCGAAAGAGAGGGGCTTAAAAAAGCTCACTTCTTTGCGCAGCAGAGACGGTCGCGCAAGTAGTGCCGCGGGGTGAGTAAAGCTCGCGAATTGACTCACCCGGTCATTGCTACGCTCGACCACCCTCTCTTCGCTGCGCGAAAAGAGGGAATTGTCAGGAAAACAAAAGCCCCTCGCTGCAAAGCTGAGAGGGGCTTTTTTGAGTCTCAAATCTCAAATCCAATATCTCAAATCTGCTAATACGGTTTGCCATCAGCCAAAGCTTTGTTGGCGCGTTTTATAGCCAGGTGTTCTTTCCAGTCCATGTAGCGGCTTTTAAAGTTCTTTTTCATGATGTCATCAAACTTGCGTTGCAGGGTTAAGTTGTATAAACTTTTTGCTTTGATGGCCCATGAACTATCCCAGGCACGCAGCGAGATGGAGAACGATCCGTCGAGGTATTTCATCCAGTGCCAAAAGCCGGTTGGCATAAATAGCGTTTCGCCATGCTCTAACACAGTTTCCTGCCCTTCTATACCGTTCAGCGCCGGGAATTTTTCAAAATCGGGGTTGGCAATATCGTAATCCTCTAAAGCGTAAGTGGCAAAAGGGATACAGTACAAGCGGTCGCTCCATTTGTTATCAAAAAGGATAACGTGTTTACGGCCGTTGAAATGCGTATGGAAAATATGCGCTAAGTCGATATCATAATGCAGGAATGTTACCGAACCCTGCCCGCCAAAGAACATATTAGGGTACTTATCCAGGAAACCGCCCATCAAATCAGACGGCGAACGGTAATCATCCAGCAAACCCGGCGCATGTTTTATCGGGTCGAACAGGAAGATGCGGAGGTCGGTTGGTTCTTTTTGTATCAGGTCAATATAATCGCCAAACTTCATTTCAGCAGCAGATGCGTTGATCGGTTTTGAAGGATCGGCCTTTGAGCTGTCATAAAGTGGCACCAGTTGGTCGCCAACTACTTCTTTCAAGTACTCAAACGTCCATTTTTGTAAAGCAGGCCAGGTGTCTGTAGCCTTGCTTATCACCAATGGTTTGCGTGGCTTTAAGTAATTGTTAACAAAATCTTCTTTACTGATAGTGTCAATCCTGTCAATCTGAGTAAGGGACAAGCTCATTTTCTAAAATACTGATTGGCGCAAAATTAATTATTTAATACTGGGCAAACATGAGCTTAACTCATTTTGAAATTTGGCTGACAAAAAAGCCCGGATGGTCAAACCGTCCGGGCTTTTGGTTTAGTTAGAAATTTACATTGGGTAGTTTGCAGTCTCTATACCTGAATCCCCCCATGCAATAGACTGCGCACCAACCCATGTAAATTCTGCTCCCAGTTGGCGGTTTTGCAATTAACCTTAAACTCCTTAATTTTAAAACCAACCCTTGCCGCCAACTGAAAACACTTTTGAAATTATTAGTTGCAGTTACCTATCGATACGAATGCTCTCTCACTGCAAACTGCCAACTAATAAAGCCAACTAAATTAATTAGGCATTAAAACAGCGTTTACAACGTGGATACGCCGTTGCTTTGGTTAACATCAGCAATAGTTACCCAGCTTTTGCCACCTTTTTCATCAACTAAGTACACTTTTTTACCTTGTGCCATAGCTTTTAAAGTACCACCGCTTACGGTTTTTAATTCTGCAGTACCGTTGCCGGCTTTAATTTTCGCCATCAATTCTGCAGCGCTCCATTTACCTGCAACTACGTGGTAGGTAAGGATTTTGGTCAGCATTTCCTTGTTTTCAGGTTTTAAAAGGGTTTCAACGGTTCCTTTTGGCAATTTGTCAAAAGCCTCATTAGTTGGCGCAAACACAGTGAACGGGCCTGCAGATTTTAAAGTTTCTACCAAACCTGCTGCTTTAACAGCTGCTACCAATGTGGTGTGGTCTTTAGAGTTTACGGCATTATCAACAATATCTTTGGTAGGATACATAGCTGCGCCACCAACCATTTTAGTTTGAGCGAAAGTTTTTGGGCTGATTGCAATAGCTACTAAGGCAAACGCCGCGATGATCAATTTTTTCATTGTTTATGTGGTTATCGTGTTTGATAGGAGATACGCCGATAACCCACCCGGCGGATTTTTATTTCAAACTCTGAAATGGTGTGATGGATAGCTAAATGGAGTGGGAGTCTCTCCCCAACCCCTCTCCGAAGGAGAGAGGTTTTATGAAACTAAATTTTTTAAAGTCTCCCCTATCGGGGGAGATTTAGAGGGGGCAACTAAAAAAACATCTCCGCCGCAATCGCATCTGCATATAATTTTCCTTCAGCAGAAAGGGTAAGCACACTACCAGTCTTTAAAACCTTGCCCTCAGAAATATATTTTTCAGCAATTTTTATCAGCGTTGAAGATGCACCTGATGCAATACCATCCAATCTGTTCAGTTCTAAACCCCAGATGGTACGGAGCGGGGTCATGATATATTCGTTGAGGCGATCAGCTTCGGTAAGGGTTTCAGTTTCGGCGGGGATAGTATCGTCACTTAAACCTTGCATATACTTAGCGTTGTTGGCAATGTTCCATTGGCGGGTTTCCCCGTTAAACGAATGTGCTGACGGGCCGATATCGAGGTATTTTATGCCCTTCCAGTAATTAGAATTATGGCGGCTGTAATGACCAGGCTTGCAGAAGCTAGAGATCTCGTACTGCTCAAATCCATTAGTCTGCATGGCCTCAAGCATATAGGCAAATTGCCCGGCGCTTTGCTGCTCGTTCATGGGCGGTTGTTTCTTTTTACTGATGAACGATGCCAGAGCGGTTTGGGGTTCAACCGTCATGCTGTAGGCCGATATGTGAGGGATCTCCAAAGAGAAAACTGTTTCGAGGTTGTGTTTCCACTTGCTGTCGGTTAGGAGGGGATAACCATAGATCAGGTCGACGGTAATGTTTTCAAAACCTGCATCTTGTGCCCGTTTTACCGATGCCTCTGCTTCCTGTGCGCGATGTACGCGGTTCATCCAGGCCAGGTCTTCGTCAAAAAAAGATTGAATGCCGATGCTGAAACGGTTAACGGGAGTTTGCCTGAGCGCGTTTATTTTCTCCCTGCTCAGGTCATCAGGGTTGGCTTCCAGGGTGATCTCGGCATTGCTGCTAACGGTGTGCAATTGGGTAATGCGGTTGATCAAACTGTTCACCTCATCGGCAGATAATACAGAAGGTGTACCGCCACCGAAGTAAATGGTCTCGATGGTTTCGCCTTGCAGGTAATCTTTCTGCAGCTCCAGTTCGCGCAGCATAGCATCCAGCATCTGGTCCTTGTATTTCAGTGATGTGCTGAAATGGAAGTCACAATAATGGCAGGCCTGCTTACAAAACGGAACGTGAAGATATATACCTGCCATGCCGCAAAAATCGCGATATTATTTTAATTGCTGTGTAATATCTGCTTACTTACTCGCCTTCGTTGCTAAAAATCTTGTCACAATTGGCGCTAATAAGTCGGTTTGATCAACCATATTAACGTGTGTCGTGCCGGGCAGTATGGCCAATTGCTCGTTTGGTAATTCGTAAAGGTCACCCGAGTTACCACCGCCCAGCAGCCTGAACATTTGAACCTGGTGCTCTGGGGTGCTCATATCTTCATCGCCAAATATCAATAAGGTTGGGGCTTTCATGTTTTTTATATCGGCAGCATTAAAACCTTTCCAGGTACCCATGGATGCGAAAACCTGGCTTTTTAATCTTGCCCAATTGGCAGGATTTGGCGCAACCTTGTCGTAATTTTTCTTCCAAACGGTATTATCCAGGTCGTCGGCTTTCTTTTGTTTCAGGCTATCAGGGTTGGCCATGTTCATTCCTTGCGGGCTGTAGGCGGTTGATGTTAAAATCAGATGCCTAACCAGATTGGGTTGCGTAATAGCAATTTGCAAGGCTACGCCACCGCCCATGCTGTAACCCATAAAATCGGCTTTAGTGATATTCAGTTGTTTCAGTAATTGTTCAACGTCTTTGGCAAGGTCTTCATAAGTAAGTGGCCGGTCGGTGTCGGCAGTATGGCCATGGCCTTGCAGTTCAATGCCTATTATTTTGTGGCTTTTGGCTAAAACGGGTATCAGTTTGCCGTAATCCTTATCAATAGTAGAAAAAGCACCGTGCATTAATACCAGTGGAGCACCGCTGCCAGCAGTTACATAATAATATTTAATCCCATTAACGGTGGCGTAATTTTCTTTTACCGATTGAGCGTTAACTTCGCTTACCATCAATGAAATAACAGCAAGTGCACATATTTTTCTGAACGTTTTCATAATATTTTTTGTTTGTTGTGATGATGTAAAGGTACTGTGTGTAAAACTTGCCGATGATGTGTATAAACGACTATCTGCGGGTGCTTTGCGACAGAAACTATACTTGAGTTTGCCAAGAATTTGTTTTACGTATGATTCAATAAATACGATAACTTTGCCGCCAAATGGCACCAATACGCTGGCTGATAGTATTTACTTTATGGATAACCCTGGGTTGCTCTGCAGCGCAGGCGCAGGTGCTTGGAGATACTACAGAAGTCGCCATTGATACGCCTGCTGTAAAACCCAAGCCGCGATTTACAGGTCCGCTGCCTTTTTTAGATTCGGTGGCGCACGCCTCTACCATGCGCGAGCAATTTGTATCAGATTCTCTTTCTCAGATCTACATTGCCAAACCTGATGCAAACCGCCCCAACGCATTTGTGGATAGCATACTTAAGGACGGCGCTTACAAGAATGATCTTTTCCTGAGTTTAACAACAAAAACCAGCGCAAAGCAAGGCTACGGCCGGAACCGCCCATCCAGAGATATCTGGGTGATAGGGGTTATCTTCATACTCCTTCTTTTTGCGGCCGGATTAAACATTGCATCTACAAAAGATGTAAGCAACGTTTTTCAATCTTTTTACCATCGCAAGGCAGCCGGCCCGGCCGGTAAAGAAGAGAGCCCTATTAACTTCTGGACGTTTATCGGCCTGTTCATATTGTTTGGGCTTACCTGTGGTATGTTCCTGTATTTGCTTACTACCGGTTATTATAAGGTTTATTATACTATTTCGGGTTTTCAGTTATTTATAACACTCTCTATTGTTATCATTGCGTTATTTGCCGTTAAACTTTTAGTACTTAAATTTCTCGGTTTTGTGTTTGATATCAGTAAGCTGGTTGACGATTATATAGCCACCTTATCACTCACTTATTTCAACATAACTTTTGTGTTTTTGCCTGTGGCTGTGTGTTTTAGCTTAATAGCCGATGCTTTTATACCCTTCCTGCTGGCAGCCACCCTGGTATTGGTCATTATTATATTTGTTTGGCAGTATTTGCGTAGTAGTGTAAGTATTATTACAAATTTCCGATTTCATAAGTTTTATTTATTTATGTATCTTTGTGCCCTCGAAATTTGCCCTATATTAATACTGATAAAGGCGCTTAATATTGGATTTAGGTAGATAAAATGGCATTGGAAGACAGAAAGAAAAAGGTTAAAAGTATATTAGTTACGTTACCAAAACCTGAGAATGACAAAAACCCCTACGCTGAGCTTGCTAAGAAACTCAATTTAAAAATTGATTTCCGGTCGTTTATACATGTAGAAGGCGTACCTGCCAAGGATTTCCGTAAGGAAAAGATAAATCTGGCCGATTTTACAGCGGTGATCTTCACCAGCCGTAACTCAGCCGATCACTTTTTCCGCATCTGCGAAGAAATGCGCTTTGAGGTACCTGTTGAAATGAAATATTTCTGCTTGTCAGAAACCATCGCGCTTTACTTGCAAAAGTATATCCAATACCGTAAGCGTAAGATCTTCTTCGGTAAACAAACCGCAGCAGACCTGGCAGAGGTTTTAAAGAAACACTCGGCAGAGAAATTTCTTTACCCATGCTCTGATGTAGCTGCCGAAGAAACTCAGAAATTTTTGCTGGATAACGGCTATAATTTTACCCCTGCAGTGCTTTTCCGCACTGTATGTAGCGACCTTAGCGACCTTGCTGACGTTTTTTATGATGTGATCGCTTTCTTTAGCCCGTCAAGCATACAGTCACTTTACAAGAACTTTCCTGATTTTAAACAGAACAACACACGGTTGGCAGCTTTTGGTGCAACCACCCATAAAGCAGTGCTTGATGCAGGGCTTATCTTAGACATACCTGCACCTACACCCGGTGCCCCATCAATGACAATGGCTATTGAACAATACGTTAAACAAGCCAATAAATAAAATTTAACTGTAGCCTAACGCAACTTTCTGTTCGGCCACGCGTATAACGGTGAAAATGTTTATTCAAAATGAGTAAATATTTTCACCGTTTTTTATTAATATGCAGGTAATAAAGGTTTTAACCACGGGTAATGAAACCTCTCGTTAAAAAAGAATTTTAGCCTTGCATACGTTAAAATTTAATATATTCGGGGCGTTTCGGTATTTTTTATAGGAGATTAAAGCATAATACTGATTTTGGATACAAAATGAAACAATTATACTTTGTGATTGCAGTTTTGACCGGTACAGTTTTGACCGGTTGTGGTATTGGTGGCGGTGGTGGTAACAACGGCGAGGTAACCGGTGTTAAACAGCGCTCATTTAGGGCAACTACGCCTTACGGCATGGTTTACATAAAAGGGGGAACCTTTTTAATGGGCCAAACCGACCAGGATGTAACCTTTGCCCAAACGGCGCAAACCAAACAGGTAACCGTTTCTCCATTTTTTATGGATGAGACCGAGATATCTAACACCAAATACAAACAGTTTGTATTTTGGGTACGCGACTCTATCGCTATCACCAATTACCTTAACGATCAAAAATACTACTATCAACCCAAAAAAGGTGCTCCTGCCGATCCTAACGGCCGCAAGTACATCAACTGGGATTATGTAGCTAAAAACCCGGTGTTTAGCCTCAAAGGCAAAAGCGCTTCTGCTAATCAGCAAAAGTTGCAAGGTCTTTACTACCAGGGCGATGACCGTATCTTTGATCGCAACGAGATAGATACCCGCCTGTTAAAGTATAACTACGCTTTAATGTCATTACGCGATGCATCAAACTATCGCAATGATAAAAATAAACGCCGTTCAGATTTCATCATCCGTGATACTGTTGGTGTATATCCTGATACTTTGGTTTGGCTAAACGATTTTTCGTACGCAGCTAACGAACCGATGGTTGAAGGTTATTTCTCTCACCCTGCTTTCCGTAACTACCCGGTTGTGGGTGTTACCTGGCGCCAGGCACGCGCTTTCAGCGTATGGCGTACACGTTTAAGCGATGGCGCTAAAGACAAACGTAAACTACCACGTAACAACCCATACCAATTGCCTGATGAGGCTCAGTTTGAGTACGCAGCACGCGGTGGCCGTATAGGTACCGATTACCCTTGGGGTGGCCCGTACATCAAAAATGCAAAAGGTTGTTTAATGGCCAACTTTAAACCTGGCCGTGGTAACTATACAGACGATGGCGGCGCTTACACCGTAAACGTACGTTCATATTTCCCTAATGATTTTGGCTTGTACAACATGGCAGGTAACGTTGCCGAGTGGACTTCGTCTGCTTATGACGAATCTGCATCAACCTTTGTGCATGACCTTAACCCGGCTTTCCATTATGAAGCTAAAGCTGCGGACTCTGAAGTGTTAAAACGCAAAGTGGTACGTGGCGGTTCATGGAAAGATATTGGTTATTTCTTACAAAACTCAACACGCAGCTTCGAGTATCAGGATACTGCAAAATCATACATCGGGTTCCGTTGTGTAACCGATTACATGGGCAGGGATATCAGAGACCGACGCTAAATACTAAAACAAACAAATAACAACTACTACAAAAAAGATTATGGCAGGGAAGAAGAAACCTTACGGAATTGGCAACATCGTATCATGGGGTGCCTCTATTGTAATTGTGGGATTGATGTTCAAGATCCTTCACTTACCGGGCTCAACGTATTTTATTGCCGGTGGTTTAACAGTTGAGGCTTTATTGTTCTTGATGTTAGGCTTCCAGAGGGAAGACAAAGAGATTGATTGGACGCGTGCTTATCCTGAGCTTGATGAAGATTACAACGGAGAACTACCAAAAGTATCGGCACGCCCTGCTGCAGTAGCTTCATCTAATTTCTCAAACACAGCTGCATTGGATAAGACGCTTGAGGATGCCAAAATCGGCCCGGAATTGATTGGCAGCCTTGGCGAAGGTTTAAGAACCTTTGGCGATAAAGTAAACGCAATTTCGCGTGTTACTGATGCGGGTGATGCTACTATTGCTTTTACCAACAAAGTAAAGCAGGCAACAGCAAGCTACGATACCTTAAGCAACGCTTTTGATAAAGCTTCTGCCAACCTTTCTGAAATGGCAAATACCAATATTGATACAAGAGCATACCACGATCAGGTAAACAACCTGGCTAAAAACCTGTCGTCGCTAAACGCGGTTTACGAGCTGGAGTTACAGGATTCAAGCGCGCACTTAAAATCAATGAATAAGTTTTATCAGAACCTTGCGCTTACCATGAACAACTTTAACGAATCGTTAGAAGATTCTAAACAGTTTAAAGATGAGGTAGGCCGTTTAGCTAAAAACCTTGCGTCGCTTAATGCTATCTACGGTAACATGCTTACCGCTATGAACCAGCCGCGAGTTAGCTAATTATTTTTTTGGACAGAAGCATAAACTGATAAATACACAGTATGGCGGGAGGTAAAGAAACCCCAAGGCAGCGGATGATAGGTATACTGTACCTGGTACTTTTAGGGCTCATCGCCTTAAACGTACCGGATAGCTTACTCGATGCCTTCAGAAATATTACTCTAAGTTTGGATAAGTCGAGAGCCAACGTAACCACAGGTATCGATAATACTTATTCTGCTTTTGAAGCAACCAAACTAAAAGAGCAGCCTGAAAGGGCAAAGCCGATATATGCTAAAGCAAAACAAGCGAGTGCAATCGCTAACGAGCTAAACACCTATATCGAATCGTTAAAGACCAAATTAATTGAAGCGGGTGGAGGCATCAATCCAGATATGAATGATGTGGCACAAAGAGATAACCTTGATATCTCTGCACATATCATGATCGACGGAAAAAATGCAGATGTGCTGCGCCAAAAGATCGACGATACACGTGAGAAGCTGATCCAGATCTTGCCGGAGCGCGACAGAGCAGGCGTGAATTTTTCACTAAATGCAATTGACCCGCCTAAACGTGGCGATATTAAGAAAACCTGGCAGGAAGGCAATTTTGGTGATGGTATTCCATTGGGAGCAACTTTAACAACATTGGCCAAATTACAGGCAGATACAAAAAACGCCGAGAATGAGATCGTTAAAAAGATCTTAGGCGAAGTTGACCAGGCTGTAGTAACATTGGATAAATTTAAAGCAGTAGCCGTAGCACCAAGCAGCTATATTTTAGCTGGTCAGCCTTACAAGGCTGAGATCTACTTAACTGCTTATGACTCAAAATCAAACCCAAACATTACGGTTGGAGGCTCAAAAATAGCTACAACTGATGGTGTGGGTACTTATACAACCGGCACCAGCGGTGAGGGTTTACGCACCTGGACCGGTAATATCAGCGTTAAGCAGGTTGATGGTTCTACTAAGTCGTATCCTGTTAGCGGGCAATACATGGTTGCAAAACCATCTGCAGTAGTATCGCCTGATAAAATGAACGTATTATACATCGGTGTGCCAAACCCTTTATCGGTATCGGCACCGGGTGTTGCAAAAGAACAGATAAAAGTGAGCATGAGCGGCGGCTCAATCAGTGGCTCTGGTGGTCACTATACAGCTAATGTTTCAACCATCGGTACAGCCAAAGTAACCGTTACCGGCGAAAAAGGTATGGTATTGGGTACCTCGGAGTTCCGTGTAAAACGGATTCCTGATCCTAAAGCTGCGTTTGCAGGCAAAAGCGGTGGTAACACAAGTGCGGCCAATATCCGCGGACAAGACAGGTTATTTGCCAAATTAGAGAACTTTGAATTTGATGCTAAGTTTAACGTTACCCGTTTCACGATGATCGTGATCAAACCGCGCCAGGATGCGATAATTAACTCAACCAACGGTGGTGAATTATCTGCAGCAATGAAATCGGCTTTGAGCGGTGTAACACCTGGTTCAACAGTAGTATTTAAAGATATAGTGGCTGTAGGCCCCGATGGTACACAGCGCGGATTAGATGCGATCGTATTATCGGCTAATTAATTGTAGATTATGAAAAAGACATATTTAATTGTAATACTTTGCCTGGTTTGCAGTGTTACTTTTGCACAGCGTAAAAGAACAACTGCACGCAGTAAAAAGCCTGTTGCTGCAAAACAAACTGCTCCAAAACCGGTAGTTTCTGATGCAACATCCGGTACCAGTGCCGGCCTACGCCCCGACACTGCAAAGAAGAAAGCTTTTGACCGCCCGCTGGATGGTTACTACAAAAAGAATAACATCCTGAGCGCTAAAGTAACGCCATACTCTAACCTGCGCGAAGCCGACGTAATGTTTGCAAAACGCATATGGAGAGAGATCGATGTTCGCGAGAAGATGAACCAGTATCTTGCATCACCAAAAATGCGTTTGATTGATGTATTGATGAATGCCATTGATGCAGGTGAGTTAACCGCTTACGATCCGTCGCCAACTAAAGAAGATCCGAACGGTGATGGTTTTACAAGGCCTATTAGCGGTGCGCAGGCACGCAGTAAAATGGCCGATAGCGCGGTAGTTGATAAGTTTGATAAAGACGGTAACAAAATTGGTTCGGTTGTACAAGCCGGGGAGTTTAACGCTGATAGTGTTGTAAAATTCCGTTTGAAAGAGGATTGGGTGTTTGATAAACAACGCTCGATATTTGAGCCGCGCATTGTAGGTATTGCACCATTGGTGAAACCGAAAGCAGCCGGTTTAGATTTAGATTACCAGCCTGCTTTCTGGATCTACTTCCCTGAAGCACGCGCCATATTGGCTACTAAAGAAGCTGTTAGCCGTAATAACGACGCAACAGGCCTAAGCTTTGACGATTGTTTGGTGAAACGTATTTTCACCAGTTACATTGTGAAGCAATCTAACGATAAGGACGAACGTATCCGTGATTACGCACAAGGTATAGACAAGCTTTACGAAAGCGACAGGATCAAAAAGAGCCTGATGGATTGGGAGCTTGATCTTTGGGAATATTAAGATTTACTTGTTCTTGATCATAAAATATTAAGCCCCGCTTGTTTTACAGGCGGGGCTTTTTTGTGTAGAAAAACTATGTCATTGCGAGGA
>JAESTD010000203.1 GCA_016763755.1 Mucilaginibacter sp. | reverse complement strand
CGGGTAGTAAAGCTGCCCAAATCCATGTATTACTACAAGAACATCAGGGATGACTCAGCAACTATTGATAAGTTTGCTGGAACTGTCCGAAAAGCATCCCACCGAGGGCCAAGATCTGTATTACAGTCGCATCCTCCAGCAACGTCTGCAGTGGAATTGCAACGTGTAAGGAGGGTTTACCTGCTGCTGGGCATGAACCGTCGCCGAAAAGTTAGCAGACGGTTAAGCTCCATGTACAGGTCGTAGTTATCATGGGTGACGTCGTCAATACCCTCCAACCGCTGGCTATCAACGATACCTCCAGCATTCACTATTAGCGTATCGGTTTTTTCGAATCGCTCGGATGTAAGCTTATGCACACGTTCAAGGTTATTTAAATTAGTAAAATCACCTTTGATGCCAACAAAACCCTCACCCAGTCTTTCGATTGCAAGGTAAATCGTGGTTTGATCTCTCCCGGGTAATCACCTATAGCGCCTTCTTTTTTAAATGCTTTGGCAATGCCGAACCCTATTCCGCTACTACCCCCGGTAACTCCGGCAACTTTGTTTTTTAATTTAATTTCTTATGTATTATGAGGCAAAGTTGTGGTGTTACAAAAAGTCAAAGAGAACATTTTTTATAAACTAACGTGTCAAATATTAATAAGATCGTAGTAACCTTACTTATCGTCCTTTCGCCTACAACAATTGGATAATCACAGAGATAGACATTAACCTTAAAGGTCCTATCCTCAAGGTGCAACAGTTTAATTTAAGATCTGGTTTAAATTTCGATTTCCCGCTTTTTATCACAAGCTTCAGTCAAGTTCTTTCCATTTCCTTGACCGGCGTGTCGCTGTTATTGGTAAGACATAGAAGGTCGTGACCGGTAACCACGCCGATAGTTTGATCTAAACCTTTTTCTGAAGGTACCATGGGTCCGTAAGACGACCTTTAAAGAAGGTTTACTTAATTAGACGACTTTTATCATCTATCAACCTAGCGCTATGCCCCGGCTTTGCTAGTACCCGGATGCCGGATAGCTTCGCTTTTCGACTTTATTTCGTTGCTGAATATTTGTTAGAATTTTCTTAACGCTTTGATAGATAGTACTTTAAACTGTCGGCTTAGATATTGTCATCGTAATGGCGACACGCTAGTGTGTGTACTTACTCTTTGCAAACCTTAATAAAAGATTTATCACGATGACGAAACTTACCAATGCTTCCGGAATTCCCTATTTCGACTACGAGGACAGCCTGAGTGCAGGCCCACGCGGTCCGCTGTTGCTGGAAGATTTCATTCTCCATGAAAAAATGGCCCATTTTAACCGCGAACGTATCCCCGAGCGCGTCGTACATGCCAAAGGCTCAGGCGCCTTTGGTGCATTTCGGGTGACGAATGACATTACGCGATACACAAAAGCTGCTTTATTCAGCGATATTGGGAAGCAAACCCGTGTTGTTGTACGTTTCTCGACCGTTGGCGGGGAAAAAGGCAGCGCGGATACGGAACGGGATCCCCGCGGGTTCGCGGTAAAATTCTACACTGAGGAAGGGAACTGGGATGTAGTCGGTAACAATACACCGGTCTTCTTCATCAAGGACCCTAAAAAATTCTCCGATTTTATTCACACGCAAAAGCGCGACCCATATACCAACTGCAAGAGCGCGACCATGACCTGGGACTTTTATAGCCTAAACCCGGAAACGCTGCATCAGGTACTAATCTTAATGAGCGACCGCGGTACGCCTTATGGCTATCGTCACATGCACGGTTTTGGCAGCCATACGTTCAGTATGCTGAACCAAGCCAATGAATTGCATTACGTCAAATTCCATTTTAAGACGCAGCAAGGGATCGCTAACTTTTCGGCTGAAGAAGCTCATCAAATGAAAGCCGATGACCCTGATTTCTCCCAGCGGGACCTGGTCACCGCGATCGATAATAATAATTATCCGCGTTGGACGCTTTACATCCAGGTGATGACGCCGGAAACAGCTAGCAGCCAACTGTTCAATCCTTTCGACCTGACCAAGACCTGGAGCCAGAAGGAATTTCCGCTGATCGAGGTCGGGGTCATGGAACTGAACGAAAATGCGGAGAACTATTTTGCGGAGATCGAGCAGGCCGCCTTTTCACCGTCCCATATCGTCAACGGTATCGGGTTCTCTCCCGACAAGATGTTGCAAGGCCGCATACTATCCTATCCGGATGCGCAGCGACACCGGCTGGGTGTAAATTTTGAACAGATCCCTGTGAACAGGTGTCCGTTCCAGGTAAACAACTATCACCGGGATGGCCAGATGCGGATCGACGGCAATGGCGGTAAACGACCGAATTATTTCCCTAACAGCTTTGATGATATACGGCCCGATGAGGCGAGCAAGCGCCCGGCAGAAGTGCTGGCATCGAATATCGCGGACCGGTTCGACCGGAACGCTGCACCACGCGAAAATGACCATTTCACACAGCCGGGAGTGCTCTTCCGCGAAGTGATGAACGAGGAGGCAAAAAACAACCTGATCAGTAATATCGTGTCTGCCATGCAGGGCATCGAAGGGCCCAAAAAAGAAGAGATCATCGATCGTCAGCTTTGTCATTTCTTCCGGGCCGACTTCAAACTCGGCATGGCGGTCGCCAGAGGCCTGCAGGTCCAACTGGATGAAAGTAGGTTGGCGCAACACCGCCCATAGGACCAGATGCGTCATATTTTGACAAATGTCAATGTTTGCCCGCTGAGGTTTTTTGAACTTGCGCAGGAAAATCGCTAACAGTTCGGGAAATCATGACTACCGGCGGCCTTCGTTAAAACGCCAACTTTGGATCATTAAAAAAAAATATTTATTCTTTAAATCGAAAAATCATGGCACGTATAACCGCTATCAATCCGGATGAAGCTACCGGTAAAACAAAAGAGCTTTTTGATACGATCAATGGTAAAATGGGAATGGTCCCTAATATGATGAGAACCTTAGGTAACTCTCCCGCCGCACTGTCCGGGTACCTGGGTTTCAGTACCGCACTGAACAGTGCGAAGATCGACGGTAAAACGAGAGAACTTATCGCCCTGACAGTTGCGAACGAGAATGGTTGTAATTATTGTAACTCTGCACACAGTTATATCGGCGGGAAAATAGGTTTGAGTCAGGAAGCTATTGGTCAGGCCAGACATGCCGGTTCCTCAGATCCTAAAATAAATGATGCACTGATCTTTGCGAAAGCTGTGCTGGACACTAAAGGTGCCGTATCTGATGCTTCCTTACAACAGGTCCGTTCTGCAGGTTACAGCGACGGCGAGATCATCGAGATCGTTGCACAGGTATCACTGAGCATATTCACGAACTACATCAATATAGCTGCTGCTACAGATATCGATTTCCCGGTATTGGAACCTATCTCAAAAAACTAATTAGTAACACCCTACATCATTTAAAATCATGAAAACAACTTATCATACCATCAAGATCAACGGCGTGGAGATCTTTTACCGCGAAGCGGGCGACAAAAATAAGCCGACCTTAGTATTACTCCACGGCTATCCCACCTCATCACATATGTATCGCAACCTGATTAACGACCTTTCGGATAAATACCATCTGATCGCGCCGGATTATCCGGGTTACGGACGCAGTGAGCAGCCGCCAATGGCAGATTTTGCTTATACCTTCGATAACTTTGCCCAGATCGTAACCACGTTGCTGGCAGAACTGAAGATCGAAAAGTTCAGCTTATACCTGATGGATTATGGTGCGCCGATCGGCTTCCGGATAGCCAGCGCAGCACCGCAAAAGATCGATTCGCTGATCATTCAGAATGGTTGCGCTTACGAGGAGGGCCTGGAGGCGTTTTGGGATCCTATTAAGGCCTATTGGAAAAACATCAATGACAAAGAAGCTGAAGATACATTGCGGACTTTTCATAGCCCGGAAGGACTAAAATGGCAGTATACGCATAATGTACCTGATGTGAACGCGATATCACCAGACAATTGGGAGATCGATCTGCGTCACCTGGAACGTCCGGAGAACGGCGCGATCCAACTCGCCCTATTCTATGACTATCAGAACAATGTGACGTTGTATCCCAAATGGCAGCAATACTTCAGGGATCACCAGCCGCAAACGCTGATCGTTTATGGTAAAGACGATTACATATTCCCCGGTTCCGGCGCTGAAGCGTTCAAAAAGGATCTGAGAAACCTGGAGTTCCACCTTTTCGAGACCGGCCATTTTGCACTGGAAAGTTACGGAGATGAGATCGCCGCTATCATAGATCAGTTCCTAACGGAAAAAGTCTCTGGTTAAGATAGTATCTTACACGGCCTTTCCCGTCGGCTGAGAGGAAGGCCGTCTTAACCATAAGTTCACCGGTTTTTAAAACCAAGAAAAATGACAAATCTCCTGAATTATGATCTTCGAGAACGCCAATAAAGAAAGTATCGTCCTGTATGAACTTGATCCGACCAATAAGAAACTGATCTTCGACGTTAGGCCTACGGATATGACATTTATTTGGAATACCGGCGAACAACTGGAGATCACGATCGACCGTGTTCCCCACCGCTTGCAAAAAGATCAGGTCATGTTCCTTACGGAGTTCCATAAGATCGATGCCGTTGACCTGCAGACGGCCAGGATGGTGCGGTTCAATCAACCGTTCTACTGCATTGTGAACCACGACAACGAAGTAGGCAGCAAAGGTTTCCTTTTCTTCGGCGCTTCAGCGATACCGGTGATCTCCCTGGCGGAAAATGCCGTGCAGGGTTTCGAAGAATGCTGGAACGCGTTCTGTGCTGAACTGCTGGAAGCGGACATGCTCCAAAAAGATATGCTGCAATCCATTTTAAAACGGATGCTGATCATAGCCGCACGAACGCTCAGGAAAGAGACCAACTTTCAGAAACTGGACCAGGGGCAGAGTGACATTGTCAGGGAGTTCAACTACCTGGTCGAAAGACATTTCGCGGAGCATCACGATGTCGGTTTCTATGCGGATAAATTGAACCGGTCCCCTAAAACATTATCTAACCTGTTCTCTGTCGTTTCAGACCGGGCACCCCTGAACATCATCCATGATCGCATCATGATCCATGCCAGGCGGCAGATCAATTACACGAGCCGTTCCATCAAGGAGATCGCTTATGATCTTGGTTACGGGGATATTCAGACCTTCAGCCGCTTTTTTAAAAGCAAGGAAGGTGTATCTCCGGTACAATACCGAGAACAAAAAATCATGGCCGCCAATTAAGCGCACCGAAAAAATATATATACAAAATAACTCATATGAAAAAGATCGCTATAAATGGCTTCGGCAGAATAGGCCGGGCCGCCCTTAAAATTATCCTGGATACGCCCGAACTGGAACTGGTCGGGGTCAACGACCTGATGAGCATCGAGAACGCAGCCTACCTGCTGAAATATGACAGCAACTATGGTAAATACGAGCGAAAGGTCAGTGTTGACGGCGACCATTTGCTGATCGATGGCAAAGCGTACAGGTTCACCAATATCAAAGAGATCGAGCATCTGCCCTGGAAAGAACTTTCAGCGGACATTGTGATCGAGAGTACCGGTATATTCACAAACAACGCAGCGGCCGAGCAGCATTTGGCCGCGGGTGCAAAATATGTGGTCATTTCGGGACCGACCAAGGACACGCCGACAGTGGTCCATGGCGTTAATACGGAGGAAGGTAAGGTCTCTATATTTTCATGCGCAAGTTGCACGACGAACAGTATCAGCCCGGTGATCGAAATATTAGGCCGCCGGTTAGGTATACGGAAAGCCATCCTGAATACGACCCACGGCTATACGGCGTCGCAAACATTGGTCGATGCGCCGTCTAAACGTGAGCCCCGCATGGGACGTGCTGCCGGAATTAACCTCGCGCCTGCCGCGACCGGTGCCGCTATAGCCACAACCAAAGCGCTGCCGCAATATGCCGGAAAATTTGATGGGATCGCCGTTCGGGTACCGGTTCCGGTCGGCTCGATCTCAGACATCACCTTTATCGCCGAACGTGGGACAACGGTAGCGGAGGTTAACCAGATCCTGCTGGAGGAATCCAGAACGGAAAGATATATAAAAGTGCTAGCGACGACCGATGAGCCACTGGTATCGACCGACATTATCAAAAGCCCCTTCGCTGCAACGATCGATCTGGAAATGACCCGCGTGGTGGATGGTGACCTGGTCAAAGTAATGGCCTGGTATGATAATGAATGGGGTTTTACCAGCCAGATGATCCGGCAGATCCAATCCATCTAATGTGTATAAATGATCAATGTCCTATGAATTATCCGAAACTGGCATTTAGCGAAGTGATCAAAAAGATCCAGCACGATCTGGGCAGCCGTGATGCCTATGAACGGGTAGAGAACCAGAGTTATAAAGACGGGCTGACAGCGACCGAGATCCAATTCATCGGCCAGATGGATAGTTTTTACATGGCGTCCTTTGGCGAAAATGGATTTCCTTATATTCAGCACCGGGGCGGCCCTAAAAATTTCATCCATGTGCTGGATATCAGGACATTGGCCCTTATCGATTTTAGTGGTAACCGCCAATATATTTCGGTCGGGAATATCGCACTGAACAGCAAGGTCTCATTGATCCTGGTATCTTACCCCATGCGTGCAAGGTTAAAGATATACGCCGAAGCGCAGATCATTCAATTGGAAGATGATCCGGAACTTTTTGAACGGCTTAAGCCGGTGGATTACAAGTTCCGACCCGAAAGAATGATGGTTTTTCATATCAAGGCCTACGATTGGAACTGCCCGCAACATATAACGCCAAGATATACATCGGCAGAGATCGAAAAGTTCGTCGTCCCTAAAGAGCAGGAAATACTCGAACTGAAGAACGAGGTGACGGAACTGAGATCCAGGCTGAACAAATATGAAAACCATGGAATATAACTAAACCTGACAGATCAATATCCCAATGAAAAAATTAATAACAATACTGGCTGGGAGCCAGTCCGGTTTTATGCACTTGCTGCGCGTCAGCATCTTGATCGTAATGGCCTGGATCGGAGGTCTTAAAGCCTTTAATTACGAAGCTGAAGGGATCGTACCCTTTGTTGCCAATAGCCCGCTGATGAGCTTTTTTTACCGCAAAGCCGACGAGTACAAGGATCATAAAAATAAAGAAGGCGAGGTGGTCCTGAAGAATGTGGAATGGCATCAGCAGAACGGGACCTATACGTTCGCTTATGGCCTGGGCAGCGCGATCATCCTGATCGGCCTGTTGACTTTCGCCGGGATATGGTATACGCTTCCCGGAATGATCGGTGGTCTTTTAACATTCGGCATGTCATTGGTCACTTTGTCGTTCCTGATCACCACGCCTGAGGCATATATCCCCGATCTGGGCGGACCAGATCACGGATTTCCCTATCTGTCTGGCGCGGGCCGTTTGGTCATCAAAGACATTATCATGATGGCCGGAGGGCTGGTCGTTGCTGCTGATTGTGCCAAAAGATATCTCAACTTAACTACAGAACGGAGGTCCAGGAATGAATAAGCGAACATCAGCATCACCTTTGCAGGTAACTTACATCGGAGGTCCAACGGTCATTATAGAAATTGATGGCCTTAAACTCATGACCGATCCAACCCTAGATCCCCAGGGAACGTCATTCGTTTTAAATGAGCGGGTAACGGAAACCAAACTTACCGGGCCGGCGATAATGCCGGAAGGACCGGTCGATATCGTCCTGCTGAGTCATGATCAACATTTTGATAATTTGGACGGGAACGGGCGGAGTTATTTAAAAGAGGTACGAACTACATTGACCACCAAGTCAGGGGCCGGACGGCTCAACGGGAACAGCGTTGGTCTGGCCCCTGGTGAAAGCCTGGTGTTCAGCACGCCCGGTGGTTCCAGCCTAGAGATCACAGCGACACCCGCAAGGCACGGGCCTGCTGGCGTTGAAAAACTTACTGGGGACGTGATCGGATTCCATCTCCGGGTTTCGGGAAACCATTCTTTTGAGATCTATATCACCGGTGACACGGTTTATTACCATGGTGTGGAAGAGTTGGCCAGGCATATCAACCCCGCTTATGTATTCATATTTGCCGGCGCAGCCAGGCCACGAGGTCCTTTCAACGTGACGATGGGGACAAACGATGCTCTTGATACAGCATATGTGTTCCCCTCTTCAAAGCTCATTCCGCTACATGCCGAGGGATGGTCCCATTACACCGAACATAATAGTAACCTGATAGAAGCATTCAACATCCTAGGCATCGCAGAACAATTGATGTTGTTGAAACCGGGGGTACGGACTTCACTGACCATTTAAGACCCCAATTAATTGTAAACTAAATAAGACATCGTATGGAACAGAAATTTCCACTTCCGCCGTTCACTTATGAAACGGCCATTAAAAAAGTACAACTGGCTGAAGAAGCCTGGAACTCGCAGGACCCGCACCGCGTTTCACTCGCCTATACGGTCGACAGCGAATGGCGAAACAGGTCATCTTTCATTAATGGCAGAGCGCAGATCGTCGAATTTCTGACGGCTAAATGGCAGAAAGAACTTGACTACAAGCTTAAAAAGGAACTTTGGGCGTTCACAGATAACCGGATAGCGGTCCGCTTTGAGTATGAGTATAGAAATGCGGACGGCGATTGGTTCCGGGCCTATGGCAATGAGAACTGGGATTTTGACGACAACGGGTTGATGCAACTCCGTTTCGCCAGTATCAATGATGTGCCCATTAAGGAATCAGAAAGGTACCTTTAGAACTGGACACCTGCCTGCGAATGCAGGCAGGTGTTTTTGTAAATACGTAACAAGCAATATCCTGAACGATGGACGAGTTATATATCAAAAATATGGTTTGCGATCGCTGCAAGATGGTTGTCAGCGAGGCATTGATCGAACACGGCTTCCAGGTCATCAATGTAGAATTGGGCAGGGTGACCGTTGAAGGGCCGCTCTCCGTAGCGAACAAAATAGCTTTCGGGGAGACCCTGAAAAAATTTGGCTTCGACCTACTGGACGATAGCCGGTCAAGAACCATCGAAAAACTTAAAAAGATCATTATTCAAAAGATCCATCACGCCGAGATACTGGACATTTCGGTTAATTGGTCAGTGCTGCTGGCGAGGGAATTAAAGGCCGATTATAAACACCTGAGCAGCCTGTTCTCCGGCGTTGAGGGAACCACCCTGGAGCAATATATCACCCGGCAAAAGATCGAGCGGGTAAAAGAGTGTCTGTTCTACGACGAACTTAACCTGAACGAGATCTCCTATAAAATGGGATACAGCAGTGCACAGCACTTGTCCGCGCAGTTCAAGCGGATAACCGGCCAGACACCTTCCCAGTTCAAGGCTTCCCGGTCATCGCTCTCCGACCGCCGGTCGCTAGACAGGGTCTGAAATTATATAACTATTCGCCGTGATCATATAACACGCCGTGCGCCGTTTGATCGAACTTTGGATTATTAAAATTGAGATAAAATGGGAACAGGAACATTAAATAAGCTAGCACGTAAAGACTTCCCGGTGACGGGAATGAGTTGCGCGAGCTGCGCGATCAGTGTGGAGTCCATGCTGAAAGCAGAGACCGGAGTAACAGACGCCGGTGTGAATTTTGCCAATCAAACCGCTTGGGCCATTTATGATGATCACGTGACCGATACGGAAAAATTGAGAAAAGCCGTCCAGTCGATAGGCTACGACCTTATCGTGGACGCCGCGGATCCGGCCGCCGCCCAGGACGCGATCCGTGAGCGCTCTTACCGCCAGGTCAAACTCAGAACGATCTGGTCCGTTGTCCTGTCGGTCCCGGTGTTCGTTATGGGAATGTTCTTTATGGACCTGACCTACACACCGTGGGTATCCATGTTGCTGACCGCACCGGTCCTTTTCTGGTTCGGGCGTGATTTTTTCATCGGTGCCTGGAAGCAAGCGAACCACGGTAAAGCGAACATGGACACACTTGTCGCCTTAAGCACGAGTATCGCTTTCGCTTTTAGCGTGTTCAACACGGTCTATCCGGAATTTTGGCACAGCAAAGGTATGCATGCACATGTCTACTATGAAGCGGCATCCGTTATCATCGCGTTCATTTTGCTGGGAAAACTTTTGGAAGAAAAAGCCAAGACGAACACCTCCTCCGCGATAAAAAAATTAATGGGTTTACAGCCTAAAACCGTAAGGGTACTGGTCAACGGTGCAGAAAGAGAGGTACTGGTGGCTGAACTTGCGATAAATGACATCATCATTGTCAGACCAGGTGAAAAGATACCGGTCGACGGCAGGGTCACGGATGGCATTTCCTTTGTCGACGAGAGCATGATCACCGGTGAACCTGTCGCCGTAGCAAAAGTTATGGGAAGTCAGGTCTTTGCCGGAACCGTCAACCAAAAAGGCAGCTTCAGTTTCCAGGCGCTAAAAGTGGGCAGCGAAACTTTCCTGGCCAATATCATTCGCATGGTGCAGGAAGCCCAGGGAAGCAAAGCACCGGTCCAGAAACTGGTGGATAAGATTGCCGGCATTTTCGTTCCGGTGGTGATCGGGATAGCGCTGCTGACCTTTCTTACCTGGATGCTGGTTGGTGGAGAATACGCTTTCACACATGCCTTGCTGACAGCGGTGACCGTGCTGGTCATCGCCTGTCCCTGTGCCCTGGGGCTGGCCACCCCGACCGCTATCATGGTCGGTGTCGGTAAGGGTGCGGAACAACAGATACTGATCAAAGATGCAGAGAGTCTTGAACAAGGCTACCGCGTGAATGCGGTAGTACTGGATAAAACAGGCACGATCACTGAAGGGAGGCCGGTCGTTCGCGAATTGTCATGGTTACACGGAATTGCCGGGAACAGTATATCAAAGCAGATCCTCTATAGTATGGAAGTAAAATCTGAGCACCCACTGGCCGAAGCGGTGGTAGACCGTTTGCGGGCCGAGAATGTTGTAAGCTTACAGATCCAGGATTTTACAAGTCTTACCGCCCTTGGCGTAAAGGCGACCTATAATGGGTTGACGTATTTTGTCGGTAATGAAAAACTGATGTCGGAATATGGCATCAGCCTGGGGTCTGATATTCAAAAGAAGCAGCGGGACCTGCAAAACGCCGGAATGACAATCGTGTTCTTTGCCAGCGAGCAGCAATTGCTCGCTTTGATCGGCTTCGCTGACCAGGTGAAGCGTTCTTCTTCCGATGCCATCCGGCAGCTTGAGCGTATGGGCATCGAGGTCCATATGCTGACCGGGGACCATCAAAGAACCGCAGCAGCGGTAGCAAAAGAGGTCGGCCTGGTCAACTTCAAAGCCGGAGCACTCCCTGCCGATAAAGCAGCATTCGTCAGGTCACTGCAACTCAGCGGTAAGGTCGTTGCCATGGTCGGGGACGGTATTAACGATACACAGGCGTTAGCGCAGGCCGATGTCAGTATTGCCATGGGCAAAGGATCGGATATCGCGATGGATGTTGCCAAAATCACCCTGATCAGTTCTGACCTGCGCGCAGTTCCTAAAGCGCTGATCCTGTCCCGCAAAACGGTTAAAACGATCAGGCAGAATCTGTTTTGGGCTTTTATCTATAACGTGATCGGGATACCTCTGGCTGCGGGTGCTTTGTACGCGTTCAACGGTTTCTTACTTGACCCCATGATCGCCGGTGCTGCAATGGCTTTAAGTTCCGTGTCAGTGGTCACGAATAGCCTGCGACTTCGTTCGGCCAGGATCGACAGCTGATCGCCAAATAATATGAAATGAACTATCAAAAATAAAAAACATGAAAACGCAAAAATTCAACACCAATATCAAATGCACTGGTTGCGTGTCAACTGTTAGTCCGGGTTTGAACGAGATTTTAGGAGAGAATAACTGGAAGGTCGACCTGAGTGATCCGGAACGGAAACTGACCGTTGAAGGAGATGTAGGAGCCGAAAAGGTGATCGCCGCGATAGCGAACGCAGGTTACCAGGCGAGCCTGAGGCCTGAATGATCCATGCTCGCGGGCAGAGATCGTTCTCGGGAAAGATCGTCAAACTATCGGGAATTGGAGACTACCTGTCACAAGCACATACTTTGCAATTTCGCGTCATGAATAATCAAATAATCATTAAACTAACAGATCATGGCACGTATCGATCTAATTGATCCTAAAAAAACAAGCGGGTCGCTGCAGGCTTTGTTGACCATCATCGCAGAAAATATGGGCAAGACCCCTAATGTGCTGCTGACCATGGCCCGATCACAGGCGGTGCTCGTCGCTTATCTGCGCTTCAGCGCCGGGCTTTATCATGCATCCATCGGAATGGTGATGGGAGAATTACTGGCGCTGGCGGTTTCCGATGCCAATGGCAGCAGGTATTGCGATGCGGTACATACTTACACCAGTAAGGGACTGGCGATAGCGCCTGAGATCATACAACAAGCGAGGTTGGGCCGGTCACCGGTCGAAAGGGTCAGCGAGGTACTTGCATTTGCTAAAAGCGTGATCGCTTCGCGGGGAGCGGATCTTCCTCCGGCCGTTCACAGCTTGAAAATGAGTAATTACAGCGAGCAGGAGATCGTGGAGATCATTGCCCAGATCGCTTTGAGCACTTTCAGTAACTATATCAACCTGGTCGCGTCTACCGAGAACGACTATCCCGGGAATCAGTGAGCCTAGGGTCATCCATGAGAACGCTGACGTCCGGCGGTGCTCAGGCCGAAACGAGGTTGGGGTTGCGCAATTCAAAGACCCCGAGATAAGCAGAAAAGAAATATTGACATTTGTCAAGTGTGATTCTTTCCGTATTCCCGTAATTCGCCCAAGCTGAACGAACGGGATGAAAAAATATATAGGAAAATTCAAAGCAGCGGACACCAGTCCCAAACGAAATAGTGTGGAGTTTTCAACTTATTCCGGCTTGGGCGGATTGGTCGCCGTTTCCGTGATCGCGCTGCTTAGCGAACAGACCACCGTGCCGATGATCATGGCACCATTAGGTGCTTCCTGCGTACTGGCTTTTGGTGTTCCGGATAGTCCGCTGGCGCAACCGCGAAACATCGTCGGCGGACATTTTATTGCTTCTTTGATCGGTCTGGCCGTCTACCATGTGCTGGGTCAGGCCTGGTATTCCATGGCCATCGGCGTTGGACTGGCGATCTTTTTAATGCAGTTGACCAAGACCACCCATCCGCCTGCCGGCGCTGATCCTTTGATCATCATCCTTTCCGGTGCTTCATGGAAATTTCTGATCAGCCCCGTTCTGTCGGGCTCACTGATTTTGGTGGCGGTCGCCGTACTCTTTAATAACATTCACAGCAAACGCAAGTATCCCAAATACTGGCGCTGATCAGATCAGCGGGAGTGATTGCGCTGGCTTCCCCTGATCGGTCCTTGATATTATCACGAGGTTTCTTATTAAACATTATTTTTGGGACCATAAGGGCCGGCTTATTTTGAAAGGCTGAATGAAGAGATTACGAGCTGTTCCGCAGTTTTTTGTCAGCGTATGTTTTTTATGAAAATAGCAATTAAGGAGAATGGGTTGGAAATTGCCGAGGATGAAGGTGGTCGCTGTAGCTATCAGGCCGCTACGTTAGAAGCGATCGCCCGTTCCTCAGGGGTGACCCTATCCATCGAGCTGGTCGGTCGCCCCGGTAAGCCGGGCGGAGATCTGGCCGCGATCAGCCGGGCGGACCTGGGTATTAGCATTACATGGTGTGAATGTCGTCTGTTGGAGCAGATCGGTCATGGAGAGATCGGAAAGAATTAAAGGTCGCCCACTATATTTGGGATGGGATAGCAATAGATGCTTCCGCGATGCCCGCAACAATAAATTGAACTGCCGCAGGATGCTAGTTTGCCAAACAAGGTCTTTGAACAGGCAGGCGGAAAAGTTTGACCGTATGCGACCGGACAAGGGCTTTTATCTGATCAATGGCGATGCGCAGTACCAAAAGTATAACCAATAAGGTAGCGAAGACCTGTTCGGGTGCCAGGTCAGGTAATAACTGTGCCAGTAAAAAGGAAAGGAATTTCATCTTTTGTTTTATTTACGGTAAAGATCGGGTATTCCCGAACCCTGCGCATTGACAGTCATCAAGAAAGAACATTGATAAATGTCAAGAAGCTCCCCAACAAGGCGCTCTATCAAAAAAAACGAAGGCCGTCTGAGTGGCCTTCGCTCTTTGATATTTACTTAAATAAGCCTGCCGTTAAACCTGAGGTGCAGGCAAGGAATAAACGTCCCCTGGGAATGCACCGGTGTCAAGCCACATGTAGTGATAGTCTCTAGTCACAAAGAGCCATTTGCCATCGATCTTTTCCAGAGTGTCAATATACATCGCGTAATTATTATAGTAGCTATCTCCAGGCACTTCTGCGGCTTCGCGCATGACCCACCTGGCCGTCGCTTTTCCGCCGGCCAGCGTGATCACGCCGGAATGTACGAACTGGGCAAAAAATGCTTTTCCTGTTCGCAGTTGCCGCATCATTTCTGTGATCGCTTCCGGCCCTTCGGCGGTGGAAAATAAAGGTTCGTGGATCGTCCATTTACCGTTTGGCGCCCAAACAGTGAGGAACTCTTCATAATTTGCCGTTACACTGCCATCAGCGAACCGGGCTACCAGGTGCCTTATGGCCGCCTCGTCCTCCAAAAGGCCAAGTCTTTCTTCTATAGTATTCATGATGGCCAGTGTTTACTTGATAAATTCGCCGTTCGCTACGATACGGATATCGTCGCTTAACAGGGGTGCCGGGAACTTAGGGCCAATTCCAAAATCACTTCGGCGAATGATACCGCTGGCCGTGAAACCGGCTACTTGATTCTGATTGGCAGGATTTAGTACGGTACCGCCATACGCCAGTTCCAGAGTCACCGGTTTGGTGACCCCATGAAGCGTAAGGTTGCCACTTATCTTGAACTTGTTCTTTCCGTTAGGCTTTAATTGAGCGCTTTTGAAAACCAGTGTTGGATAGGTTTCGGTATCCAGAAAATCTGCTGATCTTAAATGGTGATCTCGCTGTTCCACGCGTGTGTCAACAGATATTGTTTTCGCGGTGAGTTCAAATCTGGCATCGCTGAAGTCTGCTTTACCGGAGCGGAGCGTTGCCTCAAAATCATCAAATGTGCCCGAAATATCACTGATACCCAAATGGTTAATGGTGAAGTGTAACTGTGAATGGGGAGCATCAGTTTTGTAAAGTTCCTGAACCTGCGTGAAAGCTGTCAATCCGATGAAAGCCACGCTTATTAATATTAATTTTTTCATTTTATGTTTGTTTTTGCTGTGTGATGACTTTGCGTAAAAGCAATGCTATTCACATTGGTGAATTAGACAATGAGTTAACGTAAAAGATGCAGAGATCAATGGTAATTCAGAATACCCATTAATTTTTGACCATTTGGACTGGTCCAGTCGATGGCAAGTTCAGATATAATCTCGTCGACCGTCGTGATGATCGCACCTGCTTCACGCATTCTGGCGATAGCGATGTCATCGCCGTATTTGGTATAGGAAGCTGAGGCATCGACCGAAACCTGAACTTCATAACCTTCTTCCAGCATTTGCAGGACCGGGAATAATACACATATCTCGGTAGTTATTCCGGCGACAAACAATTTTTTACGGCCAAGCGCTTTAACGGCCTTATTGAAACCTTCGTGATGCATCGCATTGACGATGCCCGGCCTTTGAACGCGGTCGGCATAGGCCTGGGGTAATATTTCCTGCAATTCCGGTATCAGCGGGCCTTGAACATGATCCTCCATACTTGCCGTCATTACGGTCGGCAAATTCAGGGCGGCAGCAATCCTGGCCAGTTTGATCGCGTTCTGTTTAACAAGATTAATGTCGTGAGAATGTGTCCAGCCCATGGTACCTGTTTGATGATCGATCAATAACATGGCGGAATTCTCCGGATTAAAAGCTTTTGAATGCATGACTTTAGTTTTTTTTATATATTTAAATGATTAGTTGGGTCCCTCTTTTCGGACAACACAAATTTGCATCAGGTCCGAAGCACAAACCATTGATATATATCAGAAAGTACCGTTGATAAATGTCAACATGCGCAGTGCTCAGCGCATGGATATGTGCTCAACCTTGCTGGATATTCGACGATATATCGTTGGAACTACAAATCGTTTTTTCAATTAAACCTCTGTATGTAAAGAATTTATAAGATTGGCACCACTTTTTCTATATGTTGACCAAACGACCAGTTATGGCAGCCAGAAATCATTCATCATTCAGAGTTTCATTGTTTAATGCAGCGTTGACCAAGAAACTTTTTAAGCTGCACGCCAGTGGCTATGATCTTGACTTTGAATATGCAGGCGGCCCGCTCATTACCTGTGTTCAGGACGGGGCCCAATTCGTCGGGGATGCTGTGCTGGTGATCTTAGCTGACATCGTTTTTGACCGGGATGACCATTCCTACAAATACGTCCATACAATCGATACCGGATGTGGTCGCAAAGGAATTATGATTTTGTCCGGCATATTCGGGCTTTGCTGTTTTTCAGCTTTCCCCGCTAACGGTTTTACTGAACGTTTTAATGCGTATCCTTTAGCACCTGCGGGAGTTTTATTAAATTTACCCGTACGTTGATCTTTTAATTCTATTCCACATGACCAAGCGATATAACCATACCGCTAATGATCCTGATCCGGCGGGAAATTCAGGTCCCGAGAGAGGTATGCTTAACAGTGAGGTCGAGCTTGAACTGTTGCTTTCGCTGAGTAACAATATGGCAGCAATAAGGAACAGGGATGATCTTGTAGCCGTGTTGACCCATGATGTCAAACCGCTGATCGCATTCGTCAACCTATCCATTTATCTTGCCGACGATGACCTAGAGGCACTCAAGCCCTATGTATTCCTGCTGGAACGGCCCGCAAATGTGATATTATCCACTGGCGATCATCAACAAGCGGAAGGCACCTTCGCAGGTTTTGAGACCTGGCTGTCCGCCGTAAGAGCAACTCAGATGCCTGTTGTATTTGACCTGGCAATGGTCGCTGAAAGTCCCGGTTACCCCGTTTGCTTTCGGCTGAATCATGAAAATGGCTTAGCTTTTGGCGTATCTGCAAAACTGATCCGCTACAACAGGTCCGCGGGCGTGCTCAATGTGTTCTTCGATGCCGCTGTTCCCTTGGAACAGCGAAGGCTGAAACTGATCAGTTCGATCGCAGGACAAATATCGATCGCCATCGCCAACATCGAAGCGAACGAAATGCTGGAGCGACGAGAGTTCGAAAGGTCGCGGTTATTATCTTTCAGTACGTCGGTATCCAGCGTTAAAGAAAAAACGCAGCTCGTGCAGGTATTCAGCAAGCATGTCGGCGATCTCTGCTCAGTGGTCGATTATTGCCTCCATTGGCTCAACGAGGACGGAGTGACACATTCCCCCTATCTTTGGGATACGGAGGTGATCTTCGGTGATCCGGAAGGGCTTAATGAAGTACTTGTAGGCAAGTACCCTATTGATGACGGTGTTTTTAACACGGTCAGGGATCAGGGCCGGATGATCGTGATCGATGTGGAACAGGAAGTTCACCGGGACGACTGTCCGCTTTATCTGAGGGTCATTAAAACCAAGAATGTCAAAAAAGTACTGGCTTTTCCGGTTCATATCATGAATGAGATGAAAGGAATATTTTTTGCCAATTTTAATTCCGTCCTGGAGGTCGAAAAGCATACGGTGCAAAGTTTATGCGCGCAACTGGCGATTGCTGTCTCCAATTTGATCGCCACTGAAAAATTAAAAGAACAATTGACAGAGATCAATCGGTATAAAGAGATCTTGGAGGAGGAGCGGGTCTATCTCAAGGAGGAGATCCAAACCGCTAATAATTATGGCGAGATGCTGGGGGTAAGCGACGAAATGAAAGAAGTGTTCACCCAGATATCGCAAGTGTCCTCAGCCGATATCACTGTGTTGATACTTGGCGAAACGGGGACCGGAAAAGAACTGGTCGCACGGGCGATCCATCAGCATTCAAAACGTAACGGTAAACTCATGGTCAAACTCAATTGTGCAGCCATACCCACTAACCTGATAGAAAGTGAACTTTTCGGTCACGAACGGGGAAGCTTTACCGGTGCTATAGACCGGAGGATCGGTAAATTCGAATTGGCCAACGGCGGCACCCTGTTCCTTGATGAGATCGGTGAATTGCCGGTCGAACTGCAATCAAAATTACTTCGTGTATTACAAGAACGCGAGATCGAGCGGATCGGCGGTCATCGCTCTATCCCGGTGGATGTTCGGATCATAGCGGCTACCAATCGCGATCTGCAGGAGGAGGTAGCGAACGGGCG
>JAESTD010000202.1 GCA_016763755.1 Mucilaginibacter sp. | reverse complement strand
GCAGCGCACCTTTCAGGTTATTGCTGTGCAGATTCAGTTCTATACCCCGGCCCTGCATCGCTGCGACATTACCCTTGTATTGAAAAAGATTCGTCGCCGGGTTGAGCACGCCGGTCGTCAGGTCCAGCGGGCTGAAGCCGATCAGATGATCGCTCTGCTTACGGTAATATTCGACCGAGCCTGACAGCCGGTTATCTGCTATCGCAAAATCCATCCCTATGTTGAATAACCCTGTCTTTTCCCAGCCCAGGTCCGGATTGGGCGGGTTCCGGATCGAGGCATTGATCTGCCTGCTCAAAGGACTCTGACCCAGGTACTGGATCGTGGTCAGCGCAGATAGCGTATTATCCACATTACCGCTGTAACCATAACTAACCCGTAATTTCAGGTAGGGTAGCCAGGACAAGTGATAGAAAGCCTCGTTATTGACCGTCCATGCCCCGCCAAGGGAATACAGCGGAACACCTTTTTGATTGGCATTCACGCCGAACAGGTTCGACTGATCTTTGCGCGCACTGGCCGACAAACTGTAACGGTCGTCAAATGAATAAGCCGCATTGGCAAAATAGGACAGATTATTGTTTTGCAGCGTCTCATACTGGTTAAGGTAGGGGATCGTAAAATCGATGAAATAGGAATAGATCGGCTGAAAGAAGCTGGTCACATAATCTACCGGTAAAGTGGTCTGCGTATTGGCATCGTACCCATAGTCCCGCGTGGTCTTGTTGCGCGTATTGTCCGTGCGGTATTCATAACCGGCCAAAGCCGTTAGCTTGTTTTCGCCCCATTCGAGATCGTAATTGAGCTGCGCGCGGAAACTATGGGACGCCAGCCTGCTGCTCGTCGCATCCAAAATGCCCCCAATGGGAACCGGCAGGCTCAGGGTTCCATCCACATTCGTTTGCGTATATTGGTTAACGAGGTCCCTGGCGTAATAACTATTTTGTCCATACAACCATTCGCCCTGTGTTTGCGCCGATTGCAGCTGATAGCGCAGCTCTGCTCCCAGACCTTTAAATACTTTGTATTTGAGAGCCGCATTTACCAAGATGTCCATGCTCTTTGTTTCATTACGGACATTCCGGTAATCCTCCAGCGGTACATAATCCCAGTTCTGAAAACCCGCCGCGGTAGACGCATCCACGAAGGAACGCCGATAGTCTTTCAACACAACTAGCGGGTTACCCTGCGCATCAGCAAACGCTGCATACGGCAACAAGCCCTTTTGACCGCTGGTCCGCAGGCTGCTCGGATCGTCCTTTCCCGCTAAAGAATTGCTGCCAGTCAGGTAGGCCCCGATATCCAGCTGCAAGCGGTCCGTAAAGTAAAAACTGTTATCCGAACGCAGGTTCAAACGATCGTAGGTTCCGCCCAGCGAACTTAAGTTTTTGTCATAACCTGCCGAAAAGAAGTAGGCCGCTTTGTCGGACCCACCATTCAGGCTCAGCGCATACTGCTGGCTGACTGCGTTCCGGTACCAATATTTTTTCAGATCATCGCGCACATCATGCTTTGCCAACTCCGAGATCTGCCTATTGGCATCCCCGGCGCTGATCTTACCGTCCCGCTGAGCGATCAATAGCTCCACGACAGGGGAAATAGGCACATAATTATAAGCGGTCTCATCGTCCGCGTAAAACCCTTTAATAAATAATTGCCTTTCCAGGTCCACAAAATCAGCAGAAGACATACGGGGCGGGTAAAACGGGTCCGGCTTTGCCGCGACATTCACATTCGCATTGAAGCTGATCGCCAGCGGCCTGTTCTTTGCACCCTTTTTTGTCGTGATCACAATTACCCCATTGCTCGCCCTCACGCCCCAGATCGCCGCAGCCGCAGCATCTTTCAGTATCGTGATGCTTTCCACATCGTTCGGGTTGATATTACTGATGTCACCCGCGTAAGGAAAGTTATCCAGTACCACCAGCGGCGCAGCATTGGCAAACAGGGTGCTTTGCCCCCTGATGATCAGCGCATTGGACTTGCCCACCCTTTTATCGAACTGCACCGTACTGACACCCTCCAGACGGCTCAAAATATCCGTTCCGATAACGCGGTTGAGCGTTTTCTTATCCACCTGTTCAAAAGAGCCGGTCGCCTTTTGAACGGGTAAACTCTGGTATCCGTTGGAAACGATTTTGACCTCTTCCAGCTGCTCGACCTCAGGCAGCAGGATCAAACGAAACCGGGTACCCAGGTGCACGGCAACAGACTGCGTCGCAAAGCCGGATTTCGTCAGGACGATCGTATCTGAACCCATTGCCGGTAAGGCAAATTTTCCGTCTACATCTGTGAGCATCTGCGCAGGTTTACCTTTTACCTGCGTGCGGACCCCGGCCACCGGCTTGCCGCTCCTGTCCAAAACGACCCCGGTCACCTGCTGGGCAAATGCCGCAGCCGACCACAACAGCAAGACCAAAAAAGCAGGCAGAATCCTGAAAAGCATTTTCATATTTGTGAACATTGGTTATAGGTTAAAGCGTAAAAGGTTCATCAGCAGCAGAGCGGTCGGGTAAAGGAACCAGCCTGAAGCTATCCCCGCTCCATTCAGAACGCACCTTAAAAAAGCGGTCCAGGTCCTGGCGTATCCATTGCCGGATGTTCCCGGCACCACCACCAACGGGTAGATCCAGTTCGTAACACCATAGAGCCCCCTGGTCACCTAATACGACCATCGAATCGGGTATATTCCGCAAGGGCTTATATGCCAATTCATAAAGCTTGCGCAAAGTAACATTGGTGGCCATGATCACCGTACGTTGGTGAAGCGAGTCCACACGGACACTTACCGCGGAAGGCAGGCCTTTGATCTCCGCAGTGATCAGCGAACGGTAGCGGTAGTTAGTATCTGGTGCGCCATTGCCACGCACCAATAAAGGTTTAGCAGGGTCAAAATCCAGGACGTCCTTTTTTAATGGCGCCGATAGACTATCCCCGGCAAGCACACTGCGGATCCGCTCCTCCGTCACTTCCGTGACTTCCGTAAAGCCGAGTACTTTTCCCGCTGCGCTGATCCATACCTCATGAGGCAGCAGGCGATGCGGAAAAAGCTGGTGCAGGGCCTTATCTTCTACGACTGAAATAAATTTCGATCCCTTTAAAAAAGCATTATGTTTTTGAAAGTAGCGGATACTTTCCGCCTTCTCTGCCGTAACCGGCAGGATCACCAACCGGTCAGCAAATAAACGCTGCAGGGAATCCAAACGCGGCATCGCCTGGATGCAGGAACCGCAGGAAGTCGCCCAGAAATCGAGAATCAAAAGTTTTCCTTTGAATCCGCCAAGACGGAGTGCCCCCTTACCATTCAGCACCTTCGCTAAAGCAATATCAGGTACCGCATCCCCTACCTTCAATGGCAACAAACCGTCCGATACCATAGTACCTACCTCAGCATCGGCACCCCCTTTGACTTGCGCCATTACCCCAAAATTTGAGCATAGGAATAGCAGGAAGCAAATTTTCAGCTTCATTTTAATAGAATTAGATCAATAAATGATTAAGAATTTTTTTCCGGAATGGACCCGCAGACCACGCATCGCGGATCTGTTTGCTCCCCTGCCATCAGCTTTTCGACCGCTTCCGCAAGTGCGATCAGCTGATCGAACAACAGCGCTATCTGCTCCGCATTCATCACCGCATCCTTATCATTCAGCATCCCATGGCCAGCCATGGACCTGAACAAGTTGAAGACATCAGCCCTTGCTTTTCCACCACCATACATCTTAAGGAACACACGAATCGCCTGCTCTGGCGTACGGTTTCCAAAATCTTTCAGGTCAACAACGACTGCGTCCATAAGTCAAAAAAAGCTTTAAAACAGCGGAAATTAGCGCACAAATAAAAAATAAATTTAAGGGATCCAATTCCGGAATAAACGGCACCCGGATATAACTATTAACTGACCGGCTGCCGTTCTAAAAAGATCTATGCGGAGATTATGTCGGACTTTTGATGACGTTTTTTAACGGATCCTGTAACGAGCGGGTAGGGGGATAAACGTAATGACAAATATCATGGCGAGAAAACCAGGGCAACGAACAAGATAATATCATCACCAACTCAAGGCCGAAACCAATATATTCCAGCCGTATCTGCAATTGCTCTGCAAAAAGATTATGAATCAGTGATACAGGTTTACTTATTTTCATTGCTCATTTATATAATGAGCCTTGCAGTCACATCAACCTAAAAATGGGTTTCTGCAAACCGTAACTCCACTAAGTTCTCAGGCCTAACGTTGATACGGAATTACAGCAGAACCCATCCTTATGTGAATGCGCAATATAAGCATTCAAGATAAGAAATGGGTATCTCTGCTGTCCTGCATCAACGGCCTGAGAATGGAGTTGCAAGACTCTTAGATACTTTATTTCTGAACTATAATCAAACTTAGCGATAATAAACCACTCATCCAAATAATTGAATAATTTTTAGCGTAGAATATTTCCGCCCTTTATCTTATGGCGGCCGATAGAAATGAAAGTTACAATAACGAGATTGGAAAAAGATTGATAAGAATCATGAAAGTTTGCGACCTTACGGTAGCTGGCTTTAATGCGCTTACAGGAATATCAGACAGCCATGTATATGCAATAATAAATGGGAATAGAACATTAACACAAGCTACAGCAAATCGAATTGGAAAATCACTGAATTTTGATGGCGATTTGATTTTCAATCTAAATAAAGCAATTTCTGATGCAATAGGTAAATCAGAAATTCTGAATAATTTTAGGATAGAAAATAAAAAGAATTATAATTATTTTATCAGTGGTGTACTGGTTGATAAAAAATCATCCGTCGCATTCAATTTACTTAAAGAATCTGATTTTTTGTTGCAACCCAATTATCTGTGGGAGATAAGAAATTTCTTAAATAGTTCAGGTAAGACACACTTCGACAGTGACGAACTAAGCAAAATCTTGAATTACTTAGTATCTAAAAAAATGCTTTCGAAAACTAAAGCAAAAATAAAACTAAGATCCGGAAAATTTGGAAACAGATTAGTAGACGTGTTTTTCACAAAACTTGACACTTAAAAAAACTCGCTATCAGATCATTATTAATTAAATTATATTATCTAGTGAGTACTAAATCTTTTATTTCACAGCTTCTGATAATAAGATTTATAAATTTGCTGTAACGAGATTGTCTTACTTATTTTAGTATAAACCAGTAACTGGCGACCCAAAATGGTTTAAATTTTAATAACTGACAGCATTCGGAAACACTGTTGAGATGTTGCCGATAACGACAAATAAAATTCTAATAAGTTTTCATTCTTAATAGAATCAATGGTGGTGGTAGTTGATATTCTAGTTAAAGTTTCTACTATAATCGTATCGGCTGCGACAAAATATGATACATCAGATTTGATACTAAACTGCGAATATTGTCTACCGTAAACAATGTGCAGGCATAAAGCAAATTTGCTGGAAGAATAACGCTTATGTCTAAATTCATTTTAACCAGTTAATAATAATTCCTCAATCGTATACTTCAGAAAGGTCCATAGGACAATTAAAGGTAGTTGATACTTTTTTATATTATTTACTAAGTTATTTATTCTTTTGGTTCCCTCGCCAGCGGTAGCATCATCAATAGTCATGTGGTTTATTTTGTCCTTCCCATATTTGACGTTAGACTTATCGTGATTATGCACTTGTCCTGCTCTACTACCAACATTAGGCGCACCATGAGAAGGCGTTGGATCTGCAAATAAAGATTCGTTGCTCTTATAATAATTTTCATTATCATCAACATTGTAAGGAATTGTTCTGTCTTGAAAATAACTTCTCCAACCATTAGCTGCATCGACAGTTATTAAGAGGCTAACATTGATACCTTATTTTTGTAATCGTTTAGCTAAATACATTTATAATGTTTCACCGTAACTATAGCCATATAGGATCACTCGACCATTAGGATCAGATTTGTAATTAGATAAAATTAAATCATAAGCACCTAATAAAGAAAACAGGCGACTTTAAAAACGCATTTTAGAGGTGTCTGAATTAACCTCATCAGCACTTTCATTGGATCAACCAATGATTTTGCATCATAACTTAAGTCCTAAGTTTCTGGATTGAGGTAAATTGAAGCATTTTTGTTAGGAATTCCACTTCCTGATGTTTAAAGATATTGTGAAATATTAGGAATACTTTTTTACGATAATCACTATTCCGATTACAAGTCCTGCTGTTCTAACACCGACTATGGCCATTATTTTTTTTCGTTAAAGTTCTATTGATTTTTTCAACCCTATACAGCGTTATTGGTAAGTATGAGCGTGATGAAATGATGCCATTTATCGAGGTAGCTCGTAACATAGCCAAATACGTTGATACTACATTGGGTTATTTATCCGGTGAAACGGATGATATGGACTTATTTAAAGACCCGGCCATGCTTAAACGGCTGCACGAACTTAACTCACTTTCCGAGCCTGACAGGAATAGTATTCTACATGCGCTCGATAGCTTGCTTAGAGATCCTAAAGCCCGTAAAGCCTATGCGTTGTAAACAATAAAAGCCCGGCACTAAATACCTTAAAATGTCTGACAATAACACCTTCATATTCCCTGCAACCAATACGTTTAAAGAAAACGTTAAGCTATGGGCTGAACGCCATGATGCTATGATTGAACTCGGACACGGCTTGTTTTTTGATTTTAAGGCTGCTCCTGAATTTGAAAAACCGGTATTGGATTACTTAATAAAGCATTTCAGCTGGATATTTGAAAAGCCTTTCTTCATTAGGAAACCAATTTCTCACTAACAAGAAGTTTAAAGATTCCTTTCAAACAATACGGCTGCATTATAAAGCAATGAAGCCCTCTGTTAAAGGGCTCCGTTGTTACGCTAATCTGGATTACCAATAATAGGCCATTCCGAAAGTATTGATTTAATAGATTTGGTTAGATCATTTATAACTGAAAACGATGTTGTAAAACGGAACTTTATTATAGTGCCGTCCCCCGATGGATAAATAAGAGTATAATGCCATGTCATACTGCCAAGATCATTTATTTTACCAATAACGTTAATAGTTTCATCTACATTTGATAAGACGCATTCACCTTTCAGATTAGTGTTTATATTGTTTAAGTCACTTAGAAAAGAACCTAACTCAAACGTTCTTATATTGGTATGAAATCGCCCCGAAAATCCGGGTATTTCAAATAAAATCAATGCTTTAAGATAATTCCCATCCCAATAGTCAGCTGCATTTGGATATAGCTTTCCTTCAATATCTATCTTGAAAGATTCTGATTGATAATCACCTATATATATATTCATATTAATTCGATTTTGGCATTACTGTTATAATCTTAGTATTAGATGAATTTGTAATAACCCTAAGATCGCCAGAAACGCTTGTGTGCACAAGCTCATTTACTGTATTTCCAGTGGTTGTAACGCCATTATTAACTACGTCGATAACTAAGGACGGAGATGTAATTCCTCTGGCTTGCATCTGATCTAATGCGTGGCCGGTGAATTCTACTCCGTTGATAACCGTCGGTTGATTAGGAGCCGGCAAATTTTTCATTGGAGATCCATTCCTTCCAACTGGTGTTGATGGGTGAGGGTTTGCAGCGGCAGATGCATCATCTGCAAGAACTGTACTTGTTATTTCAGCAGCATCAACAGTTACAATTCTTTAGGTGCGAATAAACCGCTTACTGCTGGTGCCAATTTTGCACCCAAATACCCTAAGCCTAAGCCCAAATCTGTGGAAATAGCAGTTTCTTTTAAACTAACACTACCATGATCTAACAACTGCCCAGTTACACTCCCCGCCGCGCCAG